>CAZQFG010000027.1:0-24664 GCA_964592515.1 uncultured Chryseobacterium sp.
CCTGGGCCCTGAACGAAGAAGGCCGCACCCATTACCGGTGCGGCCTTCTTCGTTAGGGAGTTCGTGTGTTCAGTAGGGCAACTGTTCGGCGCGGGTGTTCGTGGGCACCACACCGCCGATGTTCAGCAGGATCAGGTCGCGGTCGTTCTCCTGGCCGGTGTATTTCACCACACCGCTCAGGTTGGTGTCCTCGCGGTAGTAGCCCGCCACCGTGCCCGTGGGTACCACACCGCCCACCACCACCAGGATGGCATCGCGGTCGTTCTCCGAGTTGGTGTATTTCAGCAGTTGCTGGCCACCGGTGGTCACGTCGCGGAAGGCGTTGCCGGCCCACATCATCCACGCCCCATTGTCGTTCTTCATGGCGTTGGTGCCCCAGGTGGAGCTGGGTCCGGTGCGGAAGTCGACCACGGTGGTCGCGGCGCTCAGTGTCTGCGCAGCCAGCGTCATGATGCCCAAGTGGTTGCGGTGGCGGATGCTCACCATGTAGTTGCCGGCCGATGCGTTGAGCACCACGGCCGATGTGCCGTTCGTACCGACAATGTCACCATCGCGCTGCAACAGGGCGCTGCGTGTGGCCACCACCGGGTGCGGGGCCACCGGCGAACGCAGTTCCACCAGCACCCAGTCCACAATGGCATTGGGGCCGGTCACTTGTAACACCGATGCGGCCACCGTTTCGCCACCGCCACCACCCACGTGGGTAAAGCCCAGGGAGGTATAGGGTTCGGTGGTGGGTAGGTAGTTTCCGGCGCGCAGGTCGTCACGCATCAATTGGTCCACCGCGCGGTAGGGGCCTTCCAGCCACACCTTGGGGCTCACGGCCACGGCATTGGGTACCGATAGGCAACCGTTCACAATGGTCGTGAGCACGTTGTTCGCATCCTTGTTCACGATGTCCGTGATGTTCGCAATGCACACCATGGCATCCGTGAGCGTCAGGTAGTTGACCCGCACCAGTGGAACGAAATTGTCGTTCTTCACCAGCGAAGTGTCCTGGTAAGAGATGCCCACGATCTTGGTGCCGCCCAGGGTGGTGTGCAGGTTGATGTCGCCCACCAGGTTCGGCGCCAGGTTGGTGGCCCCTTGTATGGTCAATCCGCTCAGCTCGAACTCGTAGCCCATCACGCGGCAGCTCGGGTTGCGGATCATCACATCCACCGTTTTCGCGATGGGGTCCAGGTTGGCCAGGCTAAGTTCCACCTGGTCGGTGGTGCTCACCCAGCCGCGTGGGTAGTCGAACCAGGGGTGGTAGTGCAGCACGTGGCCCGTGGCGTCGTGCGTGAGCTGTTGGGTGTAGCCGTTCACCATCAGCGCGGCGTCGGTCACCGTGATCCGGTTGTCGGCGTTCAGGTCGTTGCAGTTCGTGGGGCCGAGGTCGTTGCCCATGATGCCCTGTACGTAGGCCAGTGCATCGGCCTGCGACTGGTTGTTGTCCGTGTTCAGATCGCCACACTTCACAGTGCCACCACAGTTGCCAGTGCAGTCCAGGCGGGCATCGCCGTAGGGCTGACCCAGGCAGTCGGTCCAGATCGGGCAATCGGTCACTTGGGTGAAGGAGGGCACGCCTTGCGCGTTCCGGGTGATGTTGATGCAGGCCTGTGCGTAGTTGTTGGCCAGGTTCATCTCGTATCGGCCCAATGCATCGGGTGTGTTCTGCCAGTTGGTGCGCAACACCAGCGTGTACGTGCCGTTGGGCACATCGGTGATGTCGATCCAGTTGCAGGTGGTGCCGGTACCGTATTCATCGTAGCACTGCTTGCTGATGCCCATATTGCTGCAACCGAACTGACCCGTGCCACCGAAGCAGCCAACATCGATCACACAGAAGCCGTTCTTGAAGCCCACAGGGATCGCGTTGCCGCTCGGGTCGAACAGCAGGTAATCTGCGTAGCCGGCATAGTGGGCGTGGCCGTGGCAGTTGTTCGTGTTGAACATTTGGGGCTGGCTGCTGGGGCTGCCGATGTAGTAATCCGTGGTGCCGATGTTGTCGATGCGCGTGGCGAAGCGGATCACGTAGCGTTGGCCCAAGGCACGCACACACCCTTCAACTGGGGCGCAGGCATCGGTGATGTTCACCGTGGCCATGGTAAGCGTGCTGCGCAGACGTTGCTGGTTCATCACCAGGTCGGGGCCGGCAGGGCAGTCCGGACTGCCCCAAGGCAGGCAGCAATCCGTGCACGCAATGGTGGCCAGCGGATTGTAGTTGCAGCTCTGGGTGTTCATGCAGCCCGTTACGGGGCCCATGTAGATGATGCTCACCGTTACCGCACTGCCGCAGCTGCCCGCAGCGCTGTTGTGTCCCACGCGCATATGATGCACCGTTCCACCGGGCATGTTGGCGTTCACCACGGCCTGCAGGCCGCAACCACCGTCGTTGTCATCGGCGAAGGTGGCGCCTTCAACACCATCGCTCAGCACGATCTGGCTGCACGACATGTCATAGAGCCACAGGCGCGTATCGCAGCTGTTGGTGCCGCAGGTGGTGATCTGGTATTGACCGGTCTGCGGTGGCGTGAAGTCGTACCACTGCTCCAAGGAGGTGGTGGTGAAGGTGGCCAGTGTTTGCGGGTAGGTACCCGAGAGCGGTGCAAGGCTCAAGGGGAGCGCAGAGGTGCAGCTGAAGCCCGGTGGACAGTTGAAGGTGGTCTCCTCGAAGCTGCCGAACTGGCCGCCCTGGCGCACCAGCTGGCCATCGAGCCACAGGTAGTAGGCGCCATAGCCATAGGAGTTGTGGTAGATGCCATCGCCTGCCGTGTCGTTGATGCGGAACACCAGGCAGGTGTTCTGCGGCACGCACAGGGTGGTGCCCGATGAGCTGCCGCTGGCAATGGTCACGTTGGTGGCGCCGTTCTTCAGCGTCCAGCTCGTTTCGCCGGCATAGCTGTCGTTGAAGATGTCGATCCGCACGCGCGATTGGCCAGATGGGCAGGAGTAGTCGCAGGTGCCGTTGTTCACGTTCACCGCAGCATTGTAGTTGGCGGCCGTGGTCTCGTTGCAGCCGAACACGGGGCTCAGGTTGCCCACGAACACGTCGTCCAGGGCCAGATCGCTCAGTTCACCGCTGCCGGTAACCGCCCTGAAACGCACCCGCACGTTGGCCTGGCCTGCATACGCCGATAGGCTCAGCCAGCCCTGTTTCCAGTACAGCCCCTGCTCGCCGCTGATGCTCCAGAGGTTGGTGGTCACCACGCCGTTCACGTTGATGTCCACGTACAGGGTGCCCATCTGGCTGCCGCGCATGTGGTACCAGAAGGTCAGGTACGGCGTGCCCAGCGCTGTAAGGTCGTAGCAGGGCGATTGCAGGATCGCCACCTTGCCCGGTGTGTTGGCCGCACCGGTGCTCTCCACGTACATGTACTTGCCGTTGGCCGTGGTGTTGTTGAAGGTGTGGTCGGTTATGGGGCCGGTGTTCGCCGTGGGTGTGCCGTTGTTGTCCACCCACCAGTCCAGGTCGTCGCCGGTGATGTTGGTCCAGTTGGTGGGCAGGGTGCCGGGCGTGCCCACGGTGCCGCTGGTAAAGGCCTCGTTGGCCGGGAAGGTGGTCACGCACTGGGCCGTGGCACCCAGGGTAAATGCCGATAGCGCAAGTGAAAGGGTCAGGTTCCGGAACATGTCTTGGAGCAGGTTGGGACGGGAAAATACAAGACCCTTCCGGAGTGACCAAATCCCCTTTCACCCAGCCAGGGCATTCCTGACCGCATTTCGGGCGGCTGCTATCTTCGCCCACCTCAAACCACCACCCTCATGGCCCACGGACTGCTCAACGGGAAGAAAGGCATCATCTCCGGCGCACTGAACGATCAGAGCATCGCTTGGAAAGTAGCCGAACTGGCCCACGCCGAAGGCGCCTCCTTCGTGCTCACCAATGCCCCCGTGGCCATGCGCATGGGCGAGATCAACAAGCTGGCCGAGAGCACCGGAAGCGCCGTTATCCCCGCCGATGCCACCAACGATGCCGACCTGGAAAAGCTCTTCGCTGAGGCTCAGGCCAAGTTGGGCGGACCGGTGGACTTCGTGCTGCACTCCATCGGCATGAGCCCCAACGTGCGCAAAGGCCGCGCCTACAGCGACCTCAACTACGAGTGGTACAAGCAGACCCTCGACGTCAGTGCCATCAGCCTGCACCGCATGTTGCAGGCCGCCCACAAGGGCAATGCCCTGGCCGAAGGCGCCTCTGTGGTGGCCCTCAGCTACATCGCCGCACAACGCGTGTTCCCCGATTACGGCGACATGGCCGATGCCAAGGCCCTGCTGGAATCCATTACCCGCAGCTGGGGCTACCGCCTGGGCAAGGAGAAGCGCGTGCGTGTGAACACCGTGAGCCAAAGCCCCACCTGGACCACCGCCGGCAGTGGCGTGAAAGGCTTCGATGGCTTCTTCGGCTTCGCGCAGGAAATGAGCCCCCTGGGCAACGCCCCCGCCGAGGACTGCGCCAACTACTGCATCTCCCTCTTCAGCGACCTCACCCGCTTCGTCACCATGCAGAACCTCTTCCACGATGGCGGGTTCAGTACCACGGGCGTTACCCCGGAAGTGATGGCCCGCTTCATAAAGGAGCAGTGATCTTGACCGGAAAGGCAAGGGCCGCATTGATCCTTGGGATCGGTGCGGCCTTTTTCGTTGGGGGCGTTCAGCGCGGCCTGCGGGTCACGGAATGAGTGGCCGAAGTTCGGGGATGCCTACAGTATCGCGGCGGGCACCCTGCCTAGATCAAGGCGCACGATCCTAAGAGGTGATGGGTTCCACGCCCACATCAGATCAATCCATCACAGTCACCTTGACGATCACATCCACTGCCGGAGGACCACCATTGACGACGTTGCAACGTAAGCGAGCATTGTTGAGCCAATATTGATATTCATACAATCCCAAGTGCTGTCCATAAATGATGTTTCCTGGAAGGCCCACCCAGGCATTATTGGTGTACACCTGCACGATGACGATGCCTTCCGAGAGCACCGCTTGGGTGATCTGGGGAACAGCCATTGTGTAAAGCAATAGAGGCGAACTACCCGACCATTCGCCCGGCGAGATGGTGTCGATGATCACGGTCATCGTAGTACCTGCTTCTGCTGAAGGGGAGGCGGGAGCGGTGTCCGAGTCTTTTTGGCAGGACACCAAAGCGAGCACGCCTGCTGAAAGAAGAGCAGTGAATGGCAGTGGCTTCATGCGATCGGGAGTGGCGGTGAGGTGTGGTCGTACTGGAAATTAGATGACCGGAAGGTAACGAATGGAACCCCACCTCTTCAGGGCGTTCCGCAGGAGTCCCAGCAAATCCATCCTCCGTAGCGTCTCCCGCATGGGGACCCTGCGCCTCAGCGCCGTATCTCCCAACCCACCAATGCGCTCCATACCCGCCAAGATTGCTGCCACCACTCTGCTTGCCCAAGGTCTCCTTGCTCCTCAATAGATCTTGTGGAGGTCGGCGGCGCTTGTGACGGTCATCATCGTGCCTATGACGGTCATCAACGGGCTTGTGATGGTCGTCATCATGTCTATGTCGGTCGTCAACGAACGTTTGACGGTCGTCAACGGGTCTGTGACGGTCGTCAATGGAGCTGTGACGGTCGTCAACGTGTTTGTGACGGTCGTCATCGTGTCAATGACGGTCATCAAAGGGCTTGTGACGGTCGTCAACGCGCTTATGACGGTCGACAACGGAGCTGTGATGGTCATCAACGGAGCTGTGACGGTCATCAACAACCCACCAACTGCCCCTTTGATGCTTGGGGAACCTGCGGAAGTCGAAGGCTAAAGTGGCTTATACAAGGGCCTGGGTTCATCTCGGCCACTAGACCGCCGGGTCGTTCGCTCAAATGCAGCGGAAAGTCCCGGCGGAGGTTTTTGTGGACACCCTGCGCGGGTCTAGGGAAACAGCAATATCCGCGTCAGCGGGGCAAACTCACTGGAGCGGTGGCACAGCTATCGAATACTATTCGATTGGTTGGCAAAAGCTCCAGTCCAGTTAAGCAGAGCTCTTCGTACTTTGAATAAAAGTCACTTGAAACATACAAGTTGAAGTCATAGAAATCCGTAATAAATATATCCAAACACTTGAGCCCATTTCCATAATAAATAGTCTCGGCAAAAATGGTATGTGCATAGTCTCTACTAGCTCGCAGTTCTTGCATGGCAGTATGAACATCATCTATAGACTTAGCATACACAGGACGGTCTTTAACCCGTAGCAAATTAGTAATGTTAAATTTTGACTTACTAAAATCAATGTATTTCTGTAATGAAATGTTCTTATACTCAGATTGAAATTTGATATAGAAATACTTGTGCTCTATACCCTGATGCAATAACACCACTTCTCGTGATGTAATATCACAATGCGTTAATGCTACAATAGCATCAAAAGCTCTTGCGCTAACAAGAACATCACTCATGCCCCAAAGATCTTCGCAACTTAAGAAATCGGTTAATACTACATTTTTTCTAATAGGTATATCAATTCTCGATTTGCTCGATTCAAGGCCGATTCTGCACGACTCGACTTGTGGATAGTATGGACCTATGCGATTCGTTTCAGCACAGTAGGTAGCTAGTGAAAATCTCGTAATATTCATTTTATTCCTATCTTCTTGTTTGCTTCGCGGTAATTTTCATTTAGACATTTCTTGGGATTTTGGCAAGCCCTGTCTTCGAGCTCTTTTCAAATTTGCTGACTGAATTCCAGCCTCCGTAGGGTCTCCCGCATGGGACCCTGCGCCTCATCGCCGTATCTCCCCAACCCACTACAGTGCTCCATACCCGCCAAGATAGCCGAACGCGCCCCGTCCACACGTGTGGTGGCCGGGGTCCTCTTCGCCATTGGGCCAAGGCCCGTGCGCGGATATGCCTGCCAGTCGGATGAACGCTTGCTGACGCGCGGTTCGGGCCGGCCTGCCCCCGCTCCGCCCATTGGCCCTATTTTCGCTGCATCGCGATGATGTTCACCCTTCGTACCCCCCTGATCCTCTGGGCCCTGTTGCTGGCACTGCCATCGGTGCATGCGCAGTCGGGCAAGGCATTTTTCAAGGAAGGCGAGAAGCTGCGCGCCCAACAGCAGTTGGAGCCGGCCTTGGAGAAATACGGCCTGGCCATTCAGGTAGACCCGAAACTGGTGGCCGCTTACGTGGCCCGGGCCGATGTGTATGGGTTGCTGGGGCGCAAGGCCGAACGCGCCGCCGACCTGGCCGCAGCGCATAGCGCGGACCCCAGTGATGCCGACGCGGCGGCCACAGCGGCCATGGCCTACCTGGAGATCGACAGTGCGCGGATGGCATTGAAGCTCGCTGAGGACGCCTTGCGCGTGAACGGCAAGCACATGCAGGCCATGCAGGCCAAGGTGCGCGCCTGCCTGGCCCTGAACGACCTGGACTGTGCCAGCGCTTCCGCCGATGCCGCCCTGGCCCTGAAGGCCACCACCGATACCTATTACCTGCACGGACTGGTGCGCACCGCCACGCGCGACTACAAGACCGCCGAGTTCGACCTGGACAAGGTGGTGGAGTGGAACCCCATGTACGAGGCGGCCTATGTGGCCCAATCGGAAGTGCAGTTGAAGCTGTACGAGCAGTACACCGGTCCCACCATGCAGATGCGCACCCTGGAGAAGTCCATTGCCAAATGCACACGCGCGCTGGAGCTGAACCCGCAGAGCACCGATGCCCTGTTCTCGCGCAGCAAGGCACTGGCCCTGCAGAAGGAATACGCCAAGGCCATTGATGATGTGAGCCGGTGCATGGCCTTGGGGCGCACCGACCGTGCCGTGTACCTGCAACGGGCCCGCTACTACCACGGCTATGGCCAGCACCAGAACGCCGTGAACGACCTGAACAAACCCCTGCTGGCAGACCCACGGGACATGGAGCTGCTGCTGTTCCGGGCCGAATGCCGCGAGGCCAACCTGGACCTGGAAGGGGCGATCAACGACCTGGACGCGGCCAAGCGGATCATGGAAGGCAATACGGCCTACGATGCCGACTTCCGCCGCAAAGTGCAGGAACAGCGCGACCGTGTGGACCGCCAGCTGTTCGAGATGAACCGCGAGAGCGATCCGCCGGTGATCACCATTGTGGACCCTGTGCATCGCGGGGGCGTGGCCCAGATCAGCTCCGTGCTTACCCGCGTGAAGGTGGACGGCCACGTGCGCGACCGCAACAAGTTGAAACGCATCACGGTGAACGGTGTGGAGGCCGACTTCGCGCGCGACGAAAGGGATCCGGAGTTCTTCGTGGCCGTGCCCATCGGGCCCAACGACCGCGAACTGGTGGTGACCGCCGTGGACGTATACGACAACGAGAGCACCGTGAGCCTGCGTGTGGAACGCAACGAAGGGGTGGCGCCGGTGGTGGCCCTGACCTCACCCGACCCCGGCAGCGACCGCATCATCCACATCTCAGCCGCACGTGAGGACCTCTTTATTGAAGGCACCGTGAGCGATGCGAGCAACATCCGCTCCATCACGGTGGATGGCATTCTGGCGAGCTACGTGCCCGACACCAACCGCACCGATTTCAGCATGAAGCTGGTGATCGCCGGCAAGGACCGGTTCACCGTGCGCGCCGAGGACCAGTTCGGTAACGGCACCGATGTGGTGTACCAACTGCAGCGCAAGGCCGAGGCCATTGCCGTGGTGAAGGCACCGGACCCCACCACACCGGACCCCAAGCCTGCTGACAAGCCGGCCGAGAAGCCCGTGGCCGGTGCGGCGGTGACCTCGGGCACCACCTGGGTGATCTTCATTGAGAACAGCGACTACAAGAGCTTTCCGGCCTTGCAGGGCGCGGGGAACGATGTGGCCAAGATGCAGAAGGCCTTCGCCAAGTACAACGTGCAGAAGACCATCACCAAGAAGAACCTCACCAAGCAACAGCTGGAGCGCTTCTTCAGCACCGAACTGCGCGACCTGGTGCGCACCAACAAAGTGAACACCGTGCTGGTGTGGTACGCCGGGCACGGGCGCACCGTGGGCGGCAAGAGCTTTTGGATACCCGTGGACGCGAAGAAGGACGACATCTATTCCTTCTACAACTACGGCCCACTGAAGAACCTGATCCAGAACTACAGCGAGAGCGTGAGCAACGCCCTGGTGGTGAGCGATGCGGCCGGTTCCGAGGCCAGCTTCTACGACCTTTCCCGCTGAACCAACGACCTGCATGAACCTGCGCCTTTCGGCATTCCTAAGCGCCTGCCTGCTCACCCTGGGCATGCAGGCCCAACGTTTCTACTTCGAGCGGCTGGACGTGCAGAACGGCCTGCCCACCAGCAACGTGTACGCCGTGTTGCAGGACAGCACCGGCCTGGTGTGGCTGGGCACAGAGGATGGCCTGGTGAGCTTTGACGGTCGCGACCGCGTAGGCCTGCAGTCGTTCGGTCCCGATGAGGGACTGGCGCCCAAGGGAGCGCGCAAGTTGATGATGGACCGCGAGGGCCGCCTGTGGGTGGGCCATTCCGGCGGTGGGCTTTCGCTGCGCACTGGACAGCGTTTCACCACGCTGCGTCTGGGCGAGGGAAGCCTTACGGCGGATATCACCGGATTGGAGCAGGATGCCGACGGCAGCTACTGGATCACCACCATGGGCCAGGGCGTGCTGCACGTTACGGCCGTAGCACCCGATGGCCTGCTGACCGTAGCACGTTACGGCGGCAATGAAGGCCTGGTGGACCACCTGCTGGATGTGCGCAGGCTGCGCGATGGCACCATCGCTTTCCTGGAGGATGGCGGCACACTGAAGAAGTGGAACGCCTCGGCCAAGCGCTTCGCCACACTGGAATGGAGCGGCCTGCAGGACGTGCTCGGGGTGAACGCGGTGTTCGAGGACGGCGAGGGCCGCCTGTGGCTGGGCACCATTTCAAGCGGTGCCTTCTGTCGCGATCCGCGCACCGGCCAGGTGGTGAACTACAACACGGGCAATGGCCTGCCGAGCAACCTGGTATCGTGCTTCGGCGAGGATGCGGCCGGGCAGGTGTGGGTGGGCACCTGGGGCGGTGGTGCCGCCGTGATCGGCCTGAACGGCGTGCGCCGCCACTACTACCCGGCCAACGGGCTGGAGAGCCTGCTGATCCGCACCATTGGCCGCGACCGCGAAGGCAACATGCTGCTGGCTACTGGCGACTATGGCCTTCAGATCTTCAAGGGCGAACGGTTCCTGAACCTGCTGGAACAGGACGGCCTGCTGGACCAGCAGGTGTGGGCGGTGATGGAGGACCGCAACGGCCGGCTGTGGTTCGGCACCGATGGCGGCATCTCCATCCTTGACCCCAAGGTGCAGGGCACCGGCATGGTGAAGACCCTGCAGACCGTGAAGACCAGCCGCGTGCGCAGCATTGTGGAGGATGCGCGTGGCAACGTGTGGGTGGGGTCGGAGACCAACGGCATCCTGGAACTGGACCCCAACGCGTTCCAACAGATCCCGCACCCCGACCTCGACATCCTGATCCCGCGCGGCAAGGTGACGGCCCTGGCCATTGGCCAACCCGGCGAGCTGTGGATCGGCACCGTTACGGGCCTGCGCCGCTATTCGGCCGGTGCGCCGCCCATGGTTTACAGCGATGATGACGGCGTGCCCACCACTCCCGTAACAGCGCTGTTCCGCGACGACAAAGGCACCATTTGGGTGGGTAGCAAGGACAAGGGCATCACCCGCATCGATAATGGCAAGGCCACCAAGGTGGACCTGGACCGTGCGCTCTCGCCCTCCTGCTTCGTGCAGGACAACGAAGGCCGCCTGTGGGTGGGTTCTCGGAACCAGGGCGTGTTCGTGCTGAAGAACGGCAAGCAGGAACAGGTCTATTCCAAAGAGGACGGACTGCTGGACAACACCATCCGTTCGTTGATGCGCGATGCCGATGGCAACATCTGGATCGGCACCGTGAGCGGCCTCAACAGCTGGCGTCCGGGGCAGGAGGGATTCCTGGCCTACACCGAGCGTTCGGGCTTTATTGGCGTGGAGGCCAAGCCGAGCGCGGCGTGCCTTACCCGCAAGGGCGACCTCTGGTTCGGTACGGCACGCGGGGCCACGCGCGTGGTGCCCGAGAAAGGGGGCATGGCCGCACTGCCTCCGCTGGTGGCGCTGCGCGGCCTCAACATCAACCTGGAGGACCGTGCGCTGGAACAGGACCTGCGCCTGGGGCACAGCGAACGCAGCATCCGCATCTACTACGGCACCGTAAGCCTCAGCGATCCCGGGGCCGTGCGGTACGCCTACCAACTGGAAGGCCTGGACAAGGCATGGCAGCCCCTGACCACCGAGACCGATGCCTATTACCCGGCACTGCCGCCCGGCGCATACACCTTCAAGGTGAAGAGCATGAACAGGGCCGGCCTGTGGAGCGAACGCCCCGCGGAGCTCACCTTCACCATACTACCGCCGTGGTGGCAATCGTGGTGGTTCTACACCGCGCTCGCACTGGTCATCGCCATCACGGTGTTCAGCTGGATCAAGTTCCGCGAACGGCAACTGCGGTTGCGCAACCAGATCCTGGAGCGCAAGGTGCAGGAGCGTACCGCCGAAGTGGTGGCGCAGAGCAAGGAGATCGAAGGGCAGAAGGTGCGGATCGAGGACCTGCTACTGAACATCCTGCCCAAACAGATCAGCGACGAACTGAAGGACAAGGGCAAGGCCACCGCCCGGCGTCACGATGCGGTAACGGTGATGTTCACCGATATGAAGGGCTTCACCAAGGCCGCGGAGAAGATGACCCCGGAGGAACTGGTGAGCGAGCTGGACGAGTGCTTCATCAAGTTCGATGAGATCATCGGGCGCTACGGCATCGAGAAGATCAAGACCATCGGCGACAGTTACATGTGCGCCAGCGGTGTGCCTTCGAGCGTTCCCTCGCATGCCACCCGTTCGGTGATGGCCGCATTGGAAGTGCGCGAGATGATGGACACGTGGCGCAAGGAACACGAGGCCAAAGGCAAGGAACCATGGATCCTGCGCATCGGCCTGCACTCGGGCCCGGTGGTGGCCGGTGTGGTGGGCAAGCGCAAGTTCGCCTACGATATCTGGGGCGATGCCGTGAACACCGCCAGCCGCATGGAAAGCAGCGGCGAACCCGGCGAAGTGAACGTGAGCGGTGCGACCTACGCGCTGATCAAGGACCACTTCGTGTGCGAGCACCGTGGACAGGTGGAGGCCAAGAACAAAGGCAAGATCGACATGTACTTCGTGAAGCGGATCAAGCCGGAGTTCAGTGCCGACGAGCGCGGCCTGGTGCCCAATGCACGTTTCCGCAAGCAGTGCGGACTACCTGAGCCCGTGCAGGAGCTCGCGTAGTTCGGCCAGCATCATGGCCGTGGCACCCCACACCACATGGCCATGCACATCGAAATAGGGGATCTCCACGCTGCGTCCCATCACCTGGATGAATTGCTCGCGGCGTTTCAGGATGTCTTCGCGCAGCAGCAGTTCCAATGGCAGATGGATCAGTTCGGCCACTTCGCGGGGATCGGGCGCCACGGGGGCAAGTGCCTCGGCTATGCCAACGAACGGCGTTACCAGCGAACGGCTCGGCGGGATGTACACCGGGCTCAACGGCCCCAGCACCTCGATCCGCGTGTCCAAGGCACCGGTCTCTTCCATGAACTCGCGCAGGGCCGTGTGCTCCAGCGACGCGTCCTGCGGTTCCCATCGCCCGCCGGGGAAGGAGATCTGTCCACCATGCACACCCTCGTAATCGGGGCGGCGCATCAGCAGCGTGCGCCACTGGCCTTCCTGCGGGAAAAGCAACGCCAGAACGGCGCTTTCACGCGGTGGCGGGTCGGCCGCACGGGCACGCTCCAGGTCCGGGCGCTTGTACCCTGAAAGCTCCAGGAAACGGTCGTGGCCGGGCAGGGGACCTCGGAGCGCATCACGGAGCCTGTCCAACGCGAGGCTGTCCATCACTTTAGGGCCTTCACCAGATCAGCTGCCTCCTTGGCGTAGGTGTGGCGGGCCTTGGCGGCAATGTCACGAGCACCTTCAAGGGCGCGGTCCTTCTGGTCGCTGCACAACCAGCAGAGCACGGTGTACCACTCGGTCTGGTCGCTGAAGTCCTTCAGGTTGCTGCGTTCCAGGTGGTCCAGTTCGAGCTCGGCCTCGAAGGGCTGTCCGGTGGCCAGCAGGCAGCAGGCCAGGTAGAGGTGTGCACCGTCGTGCGCATCGCGGGCGGTCATGTAGCTGCGCAGCAGGGGCGCGGCCTCAGCGTAGTTGCCTTCGTTGTACAGCGCCATGGCATCGAGGTAGGCGCTGTTCTTCGCGGTGCGCACGCGACCCGTGATCAGGTCGGGGTAGGGCTCGAAGAAATTGTCGCAGGTGGCGCTGGGCGAACCACAACCGCTGCCAATGAGCAGCGCGGTGAGCAGAACGACGAATGCTGGACGAATGCGGAATGCTGGCATGAGGATGGGCGAAATTACCCCCTATGGCCGGATGAGCCAGCGCCCGCTGCGTAAGCCAGCAGGACCTTTGCTCAAGATCACCAGCGAGGCGCGGCCCACGAGATGGTCGCTGGGCAGGAAGCCCCAGTAGCGCGAATCGGCGCTGTGGTGGCGGCTGTCGCCGAGCACGAAGTAGTGGTCCTGCTCGAACACGTAGGTGGTCAGTGGCCGGTCGTCGATGGTGAGCTCACGCCCACTAACGCCCAACCGGTGGCCCTCGTAGACACTGATCAACCGATCATATAGCGGCAGGTTGCGCACGTCGATCCGTACCGTATCGCCCTTGCGGGGCACAGTGACCGGCCCGTAGTCGTCGCTGTTCCAGGGGAAGTAGGGGCTGAAGGGGAAGATGTGGCGCGGTGCCCCGGTGGCCGGTCCCGTGCGTTCCACGCTCACCACGTCATCGAGCTTCCGCAGTTGCTCCGCGATCGCTTCGTTCAAAGGCACCTCCACCACACGCCGTTCCTGGCCCAGGTAGGCGGGGGGGAGTCCAATGGTAGCCAGCAGGCTATCCACGGGGCTGTCGGCGCGGAAACGTGCCAGGTAGCTGTGCGTGGTGGCCGGGGCATCGGCCACCAGACGTCCGTTCACATAAGTGCGTCCATCGCGTAGCTCCACCACATCGCCGGGCATGCCTACGATGCGTTTCACAAGCAGTGGTCTGCGGGCGGCGGGCACATCATCCTTCAACGGATCGTGGAACACCACGATGTCGTTGCGCTCCATGCCGGTCCACGTGCGCCAGCGTTGCACCAGCACCAGATCACCGGGAAAGAGCGTGGCGAACATGCTGGTGCTCTGCACGCTCACGAAGCGCAGCAGGAACAGGTGCACGAGACCCAACAGCACCACGGCCAGCAGGAAGGCCCGCAGCCAGTCGTTCATGGCGGTCCAGCGCTGCTTCAGTTCCCGGAGGATGTCCATGGGCGCGTGCACGGGTTCAGGCCACAATGCGTTTCAGCAGGCGGGGCATGGGTGCGACGGCCTCATGCGCACGGTCCCGTGGGTTCACTTCACGCCAGAGAACAAGCGCTTCCAGCGGATGCCGGTGTAGGGGTCCTTGGAGAACCACACGAGCACGGCCTTGCCCACGATGTGGTCCTGCGGCACGAAGCCCCAGAAGCGGCTGTCCTGCGAGCGGTGCCGGTTGTCACCCATCATCCAGTAGTAGTCCTGCTTGAAGGTGTAGGTGTTGGTGGCCTCGCCATTGATCAGGATGGTGCCGTCCTTCACGTCCAGTGTGTTGCCTTCGTACACGCGGATGGCGCGGGCGTAGAGCGGCAGGTTGGCGGCGGTGAGGGTCACCGTGGCACCGGCCTTGGGGATCCAGATTGGGCCGAAGTTGTCCTCGGTCCAGTGGAAGTCCGGATGGTTGGGGAAGATGGGCCACACGCCGTAGCTATCGTAGTAGCCTTCGGGGTGGTCCTGGCGGGTCATGCTCACCACGTTGTCGAACTTGCCCAGCTGCTCGGCAATGGCCGTGGAGGTAGGGATGATGGCCATCTGCCCGTTGTCCTGCACATCGCTCTCGCTGATGTCGAAGCGCTTCTTCAGGTTGTCCTTGCGGAAGGAGGAGCGCAGCACGAACTCGTAACTGTACTGGCCGGTGCTGGAAAGGGGGCTCTCCTTACCATTCACGTACACTTTGCCGCTCACGATGCGCAGGCTGTCGCCTGCCACGGCCACGCAGCGCTTGATGTAGTTCTCGCGTTTGTCCACCGGGCGCACCAGCAGTCCGCCGGTGGGGATCAGCACGGGGCGACCGCTCTCATCGTAGCTCCGCACCCTGAACTCGGGGTTGGCGAGCTTGGCGCGCGGGTACTGGCGGGCCAGCTGGTAGTAACTCTGGTTCTGCAGGTTGGCCACCACGGTATCGCCTTCGGGGAAGTTGAACACCACGGCATCGCCACGTTGGGGCGTTCCGAAGCCCGGCAGGCGGCGGTAGGGCTGGCTGAACCAGTTCACGAAGGAAGGCGTGCTGCTGCTCAGCGGCAGGGTGTGGTGGGTGAAGGGGAAGGTGATGGGCGTCATCGGCAGGCGCGGCCCGTAGCTCAGTTTGCTCACGAAGAGGTAGTCGCCCACCAGCAGGCTCTTCTCCATGGAGGGTGTGGGGATGGTGAAGGCCTCGAAGGTGTAGGTGCGGAACACGGTGGCCACGATCACGGCGAAGAGCACGGCATCGCCCCATTGGCCCAGCGTGCCACGTTTGCGTTGCGCCACGGGAATGGGACCTACATAGGCCTTGTCCGAGTAGCAGAGCTGCGGCATTTTCCACCAGGGCAGGAAGGTCATCAGCACGTGGTCCTTGAACTCGCGCTCGCCGAGCACGATGCTGATGTTCACGTTCATGATGATGAACATGAGCAGGTTGACACCGGGCACGATGAAGAGGAAGATCCACCACCACGGCTTGCCGGTGATCTGCAGCCAGACAAGGATGTTGTAACCGGGTACGAAGCCGGCCCATGCGGGCTTGCCTGCCTTTTGGAAGAGCTTCCACAGGCTGGCCATCACTACGGCGAAGTAGGCGAAGAGGAAGAGGTATGGTATCAAAGGTTTCGGTTATATGGTAACGGTTGTGTGTCCTCCGGCATCGTCGACCCTCCGGGTCGACCTACCAGCTCTTCATGATGGGTTCACGTCCAGCACATCGTCCATGGTGAACAGGCCTTTGCGGTGGGCCAGCCATTCGGCGGCCACCACGGCGCCGGTGGCGAAACCGGTGCGTCCGAAGGCCTCGTGGGTAATGGTGATGCGGTCATCGGCGCCGGCCCAGGTCACCGCGTGTTTGCCGGGCACTTCGCCGATGCGTTCGCTGTGGATGGGAACGGGCGCGGGCGTGTTACCGCCCTCGGGCGCCAACGCCCAACCCGTATAGCCGCTGTGCCGCAGGTCGATGTCGCGTGCCAACGTGATGGCCGTGCCGCTCGGTGCGTCCAACTTGTGCACGTGGTGGATCTCGTCGATGTGCACGCCGTACTGCGGCTGCGTGTTCATGAGCGCCGCCAATTGGCGGTTGATGCGGAAGAAGAGGTTGACGCCGATGCTGAAGTTGCTGGCCCAGAGCAGGGTGCCCTCGTGTTGCTGCACCAACGCACGCACATCGTTCAGGTGGTCGTACCAGCCCGTGGTGCCCACCACCACCGGCACCTTGTGGGTGAGGCAGAGCGCCATGTTGGCCAGAGCCTGTTCGGGACGACTGAACTCAATGGCCACGTCGGCGCCAATGGGTGGTGTCCCGGCGTTCTCAGCGGCCACACGCAACACCACCTCATGGCCACGGGAGCGGGCCACTTGTTCAATGGCCTTGCCCATCTTGCCGTAGCCGTAGAGTGCGATACGCATGTCGGGTGCTTCTTCCAGTGGGTGCTCCACTGCGGTATGCGCGGCGGAAGCGGTGCCGAAGTTAACCGACCGCTCCGAGGCATGGGCGCCCAACCCGTTGAACGGCGATCGGGGCTTACCGCTGGCCGATCACCGCAGGGTAAGTGCGAGGCAGAGCCCGGTGCTGCGCGTGGCCCCCAGGTCAAGGGTGGGGGAGATGCCCAGGCTCAGGTCGCGCCCCACATCGAAGCGTACGAAGTTGGCGTCCACGCCGGCATCCACCACGTTCAGGATGTACACGGCCGCAAAGGCCAGGTAGCTCAGGTCGCGCCAACGGCGGTAGGTGTCCACCACGTTCAACACGCTTTGTGCGCTGAACGCCCCGTTGAACTCGTCCACGGTATTGGGGTCGCCGTCGATAATGGCGATGTAGGCGGTCTTGTAGCGCTGGTATTCGCTGTTGTTCTCGCTGATGAAGTAGATGCACGTGCCCAGTCCGGCCCACACGATGGGCGCTTTCCAGTACTTGCGGTTGTAGATCTGCCCCGCGCCCGGAAGCACGGCGCTGAGGATGGAGGCCTTGCGGGGTGAGTGGTGGTAGCGCCAGTTGGTGCTGTCCACCGGCTGGACTTGCGCGCACACGAGCGCGCTCACGCCCAACAGCAGGCCTATCAGCACGGCACGGACCCCGTTCATGCCACAAAGGTGGGGACTCCTTCACCACCTTGCTGCAACACCCATCGGAGGCGATGCACCTTCAACGCATGGCGCAGGGCTCCTTTGTTAATGCTCAGGGAACCGATCTCGAGGTCCGATCGGGAGTCGCCATGGTGCACCTCCAGTAGGTGCCGTGTGGATCGCCCGGAACCCCGCTGGACGACTTGGGTGCTGGAGATCTCCTCCCAAGGGATGCGTGGTCCGTCGTTCAGCATGACCCCTTCGCTGTTGATCACCAGCATGGGCCTATCGCGCATGAGCTTGCGCACGCCATCCACGGTCACCCAAACACCCATGGCCGCGATCAGCAGTGGTACCAGCGACGACCCATCGGTGGTCAACAAGTACGCGGCAAAGCCGATCATCGCGATCCCCCAGGCGAGCAGGAAAGCCATCTGGCCGCGTGCGTACTTGACCACGGTCTGTGCCGGGACCGCAGGATCATCAATGCGTTCATCCGGGGTGGCGAACCGTGCTTCGAGCTGCTGCAGCAGTTCACGCTGGACCTTGGTGCGGATCTCGGTGCGCTCGAAGTAGCTGCCCTTGGGCCAGAGGAGCTTCTCGTTCACGGCCAGCTCTATCAACTCGTGGATGTTGCGCACGTGCGTGTAGGCCCAGATACGCCAGTGAGTGACAGCGATGGACCACCAGAGCCAGCCAAGCACCAGTGCGGCCACGAACCCGGCCGCAAAAAGCCAGCCCACATGAACGTCGACCACCTCGGACACCATGAATGGTGCCACCATGAACAGGAGCAATATCACGAGGGGCGCCACTTTCAGCAGGAGGTTGCCCCTCCGCAGTGCAGCATCCACGGTCACCTGCCCCATGGCGCTCAACCCAGCACGGACAGGATGCGGCGCAGTTCGTCCTCGCTACGGAAGGGGATCTCGATCCGTCCCTTGCCTTCCACGCTTTGTTTTACGCTCACCTTGCTGCCAAAGCGTTCGGCGAGTTGGCGGCTCAGGTCCTTGTTCGGGCGGAGCCCTGGTGCCGCGCTGCCCTTGCTCTTGGGCGTGGCCGAGCGCGCCAGGTCCTCCACGGCGCGCACGCTCAGTTGGCTCTCCACGATCTTGTGGTACAGCTCCACCTGCCGCGCAGGGTCGCTGATGCTGATGAGGGCGCGGGCGTGGCCCATGCCGATGGTGCGTTGGCGCAGGCCCAGCTGGATCTCTGCGGGCAGCTTCAACAGGCGCAGGTAGTTGGCCACCGTTGCGCGGTCCTTGCCCACTTTCTCGCTGAGCTGTTCCTGGGTCAGCTTCACCTCGTCGATGAGGCGTTGGAAGCTGATGGCCACCTCAATGGCGTCCAGTTCCTCGCGCTGGATGTTCTCCACCAGGGCCATCTCCAGCATGGCCTCGTCGTTGGCAATGCGGATGTAGGCGGGCACCTCTTCGAGCCCGGCCAGTTGCGAGGCACGGAAACGGCGCTCACCGCTGATCAGCTGGTAGCGGTCGTAGCCCACTTTGCGCACCGTAACGGGCTGGATCACGCCCAGCTCGCTGATGCTCTGCGCCAGTTCGGCCAGGGCCTCGTCGCTGAAATACACCCGCGGCTGGAACGGGTTCGGTTCGATCTGCGCCACCGGAATGGTGCCGATGGGGCCCGCACTGCGCGGCGCGCTCACCGGTTCGTTGCGCGTGGTGATGTCGGTGGTCGGGTCTTCCAACAGGGCGCTCAAGCCGCGTCCCAGGCCTTTCTTCTTCGTCATTGTTCGTCGGGGATGGCCAGGGTGCGCTCGCTATCGGGAATACGCGTCAGGCTGTTCTTCTGCAGGATCTCGCGCGCCAGGTTCAGGTAGTTGGTGGCGCCTTTGCTGCTGGCGTCGTGCATGATGATGGTCTGGCCGTGGCTCGGTGCCTCGCCCAGTGCCACGTTGCGGTGGATCACCGTGTCGAACACCAGCTGCTGGAAGTGGGTCTTCACTTCCTCCACCACCTGGTTGGCCAGGCGCAGGCGGCTGTCGTACATGGTGAGCAGCATGCCCTCGATCACCAGTTCGGGGTTGAGCCGCTGCTGCACGATCTTGATGGTGTTCAGCAATTTGCCCAGGCCTTCCAGCGCGAAGTATTCGCACTGCACCGGCACGATCACGCTGTCGCTCGCCGTAAGGCTGTTCACAGTTACCAGGCCGAGGGAAGGGGAGCAGTCGATGATGATGAAGTCATACTGTTCGCGCAGCGGCTCCAGCACGGCCTTCATCTGCTGCTCGCGTTCGCGCATGTCGATCATCTCGATCTCGGCACCCACCAGGTCGATGTGGCCGGGGAGGAGGTCCAGGTTCGGGTTGTCGGTGCCCAGGATCACATCGCTGGCCGGGGTGTTGTTGATGATGCACTCGTAGATGCTGGCCTTCACGTTGCGCGGGTCGTAGCCCACACCGCTGGTGGCGTTGGCCTGTGGGTCGGCGTCCACCAGCAGGGTGCGACGCTCCAGCACGCCCAGGCTGGCGGCCAGGTTGATGGCCGTGGTGGTCTTGCCCACACCGCCTTTCTGGTTCACAATGGATATGATCTTGGCCATGCTTCGTTCGCCGTTGGCCCGGCGGAGGCGTTTGGGTTCTGTGCGGTTCGCTAATCGTTGGGTCAACGCTTAGTCGATGGCGCAAAGTACCGGCACACCACCCGTTCGGTCGTGTTGATAAGTCGGCGAGTTTTGAACAGATCCGGGTGCAGCGAAGGATCAGATGTCCTTTCGGTCCAGGTCCTCGAAGTTCACGTCCGTATAGGATGAACTTCCGCCTTCGGTCTCACGGGGCGCCTGTTCGTCGTGGCGGCCATAGTCGCCATTGGATCGCAGGCGGTCGATCTCATCGAACGCATCGCGCAATCCGTCCAGGAACTTATCGAAGTCCTCCTTGTACAGGAAGATCTTGTGCTTGTCGTACGTGGCCGTGCCGTCCTCGTGGGTGTGCTTCTTGCTTTCCGTGATGGTGAGGTAAAGGTCCCGCCCACGGGTGCTCTTCACGTCAAAGAAGTAGGTGCGTTTCCCGGCACGAACGGCCTTGGAATAAACATCCTCGCGATCATCCACCATGTGAATTCAGGCCTTCGCTTAGTGCGTGACGAATTCAAATATAAACGGGATCCCGACATGTGCAAAACCGCTGGGTTTCAGGGTGGGGAGGTCGCATTGCTGAAGCCATGTGGACCTTGCCCGTCACTTGGCCGACCGTACCACGGTATGCCCTACGCGCTCTTGGCCTCTTCCAACAGCTGCTCTTCGTGCAATTGGGCGTACGGTCCACCGCGTTTCAGCAGCTCCGCGTGCGTGCCTTCCTCGGCCAACCGGCCGTGGTCCAGCACAATGATGTGGTCCGCATCGCGCACGGCACTGATGCGGTGGCTGATGATCACGGTGGTGCGGCCTTTCATCACCCCGCGCAATTCGCGCAGGATGGCCTCTTCGGTGGCGGTGTCCACGGCGCTCAGGGCATCGTCAAAAAGCAGGATCCGCGGCCTGCCGATGATGGCCCGGGCAATGCTCACACGTTGTTTCTGGCCACCGCTCAGTGTTATTCCGCGCTCACCCAGCAACGTGTCGTAGCCGTTCGGGAAGTCCACGATGTTGTCGTGCACCTGTGCGGCCCGTGCGGCCTGCTCCACGCGCTCGTTCAGGTCGTCGGAGGGTTCCAGGCGGAAGGCGATGTTGTTGCGGATGCTGTCGCTGAACAGGAACACGTCCTGCGGCACGAAGCCGAGCCTGCTGCGCAACGTTTCGAGCTTCACGCGTTGGATGGGCACTCCATCGATCAGCACGGTTCCGCTGGTGGCATCGAACATGCGGCCGATCAGCTCGGCGATGGTGCTCTTGCCGCTGCCGGTATGGCCCACAATGGCCAGCGTACCGCCCGCCGGCACCTTGAAGGAGACGTTGTTCAGCGCCGTGATGCCGGTGTCGGGGTAGGTGAAGGTGACGTTCCGGAACTCGATGGCGCCCTGGATCTCGTGCAGGTCGTCGGCCACGTCCACAATGGCGGGTGGCGTGTCCAGGAACTCGTTGATGCGCACCATGCTGGCGCTGGCCTGTTGGATCAGCGAGGTGACCCAGCCCACCGAGGCGAAGGGCCACGTGAGCATGTTCACGTAGATCACGAACTCGGCGATGTTGCCCACGGTCACGGTGGGGTCGCCTTGGATCAGCTTCATGCCACCGATGAAGATGGTGAGCACGGTGCTGAGGCCGATCAGCAGCATGATGGCGGGCATGAACAGCGCATCCACCCGGGCCTGCGCGAGGCTGCGGTCGCGGTAAGTGGCGGCCGTTCCCGCGAACCGGTCCACGGCCATGGGTTCCTTGGCGTAGGCTTTCAGCACGCGGATACCGCTGAAGCTCTCCTGCGCGAGGGTGCTCAGTTTGCTCTGCTGTTCCTGCACTTCCATGCTGCGCCGGTTGATCACGTCGCTCACGTAGTAGATCACCACGCTCATGATCGGTAGGGGGGCCAGGGTCCACAGGGTCAGTTCGGCGTTCACATGCAACATGAAGCCGATGCACATCACGAAAAGCACCACCAGGTTGATGGTGTACATCACCGCAGGGCCCAGGTACATGCGCACCTTGCCCACATCCTCGCTGATCCGGTTCATCAGGTCGCCGGTGCTGTTCCGCTTGTAGAAGGCGCGGTCCAGGCGCTGGTAGTGGTCGAACACGGTGTTCTTCAGGTCGTATTCGATCAGGCGGCTCACCACGATGATGGTCTGCCGCATGAGGAACATGAAGAAGCCTTTCAGCAGCGCGAACACCAGGTAGAGCAGCCCAAGGATGCCCGCGATCCAAACCACGGTGGCCGCTACGGCGCTGTCATCGTGCAGGTCCTGCAAGCGCCCGGCCAGGTCAATGCCGGTCCAGCCTACCCACACTTGCAGCATCTCCGGCACGGGCAGGTGGCGTTGGTCCACCGGCAGGGCCATTTGGCGCACGCCCTCGGCGATGAGGTCGATGGCCTCGCGCACCACCTGGGGGGAGTACACCGCGAAGAGGTTGCTGAGCACGATGAACACCGTTCCCAACAGGATGTGCCAGCGGTACTTCGCGAAATACGGGTTGAGCTTGAACAGCGGACGCATGTGGCGGGAGGGAACTTCCTACTTTTGCGCCGCCCTTGCCGGAAGAGCGCTTCAGAAGTGCTGCAAAGGTAGGGGCGGAGCGAGGAGCGGAACGGATGTGGCGCATTGACCGGTTGACCTTTGTGCACGGCAGCGAACACGTTCGACCTCTCTTCGATCCAGGTTCACGGAACACTCACTGACCGAACACAAAGCCATGGTCAATACCAGCACCAAAGCAGCCCCTGCAGAGCTCGTGCTCTCGCGCATGGAGAAGTACGATCACGAGGAAGTGCTCTTCTGCTTCGATCGTCCCACCGGCCTCAAGGCCATCATCGCCATCCACGATACCACCCTGGGCCCTGCGCTGGGTGGTACCCGCATGTGGCCCTACGCATCGGAGGCCGAGGCC
The DNA here is from genome assembly GCA_964592515.1 of uncultured Chryseobacterium sp. Taxonomy (GTDB): domain Bacteria; phylum Bacteroidota; class Bacteroidia; order Flavobacteriales_F; family PHOS-HE28; genus PHOS-HE28. The sequence goes on from CAZQFG010000027.1 coordinate 22,916, forward strand.
CTGCACGATGTGTTGCGCCTGAGCCGTGGCATGACCTATAAGAGCTCGCTGGCCGGGCTTGACCTGGGCGGTGGCAAGGCCGTGATCATCGGCGATGCGCGCACCCAGAAGACCGAGGCCATGTTCCGCCGCTTCGGCCAGTTCGTGGAAAGCCTCAACGGGCGTTACATCACTGCCGAGGACGTGGGCATGAGCACCACTGAAATGGTGAACATCCAGAAGGAAACGACCAACGTGGCCGGCCTGCCCGAGGAAATGGGTGGCAGCGGCGACCCCAGCCCGGTGACCGCTTACGGCGTGTACGTGGGCATGAAGGCCGCAGCGAAGACCGCTTATGGCAGCGACGACCTGAAGGGCCGCAAAGTGGGCATCCAGGGCGCGGGCAACGTGGGCAAGGCGCTGGTGGGCCACCTCGTGAAAGAGGGCGCCACCGTGTTCCTTACCGACATCCACGACGACAAGCTCGCTGCCATCAAGGCGGAGTTCCCGGCCATCACCATCGTGAAGCCCGAGGAGATCTACGACCTGGAGATGGACATCTACTCGCCCTGCGCACTGGGTGCCACGGTGAACGACGAAACGCTGAAGCGGTTGAAGTGCAGCATCATCGCCGGTGCTGCCAACAACCAATTGGCCGATGAGACCGTGCATGGCAAGGCCGTGATAGAAAAGGGCATCCTGTATGCGCCCGACTTCCTGATCAACGCCGGTGGCATCATCAACTGCGCCTGGGAGCGCAAGGGCTACAACCGCCAGGCCGCACTGAACCAAACGGCGGACATCTACAATACCGCGCTGCGCATCTTCAAGGCCAGCGCCGAACTGGGCATTCCCACCTACCTGGCCGCCAACCAGGCCGCCGAACACCGCATCAGCAGCATGCGTTCGGCCGGTATCCGTTTCTGATCCCCGCCAATGCTCAATCGCCGTTACCTCCGCATCAAGGTCTACCAATCGCTCTATGCCTATTGGCAGAGCGATAGTGCCAGCGCGGCCCGCATCGAGAAGGAGCTCTTCACCGGTATCGACCGGACCTACGACCTGTTCCTCTCCCTGCTGATGGTGTTCGGCGAGCTGCGGCACATTGCCGAGCTACGGATCGAAGAGCGGAAGAAGAAACGCCTGCCCACGCCCGAGGACCTGGACCCCAACCGGCGTTTCGTGGACAACCCGTTGCTGATCGACCTCGCCAATAGCGAGCGGCTCCGGCTGGAGTGCGATCGACGCCGCATCAGCTGGGTGGGCAACCACGAACTGTTCTCCAAGCTCTGGCGCGAAGTGGAGGCCAGCCCGGAACACCAGGCTTACATGGCCGAGACCGAAGGCGGTTTCCGCAAGGACCAGGCCTACCTGATCCGCCTGTTCTCCGACCACATCGCCAACAGCGAAGCGCTGCAGGAGGTGTTCGATGCCCGCAGCATCTACTGGTTGGAGGACCTCGATCTGGCCGCCACCCTGGTGAAGCGTGCGCTGGAACAGATGAGCGAGAAAAGTGAGCGCGACAGCTTCCTCGCTGACCTGTCCCGCGACCCCAAGGAAGAGCAGGAGTTCGTGACCACCTTGCTGCGCCGCTGCATCGAGTTCAGCGATGAGCACGAAAAGGCCATTGCCGAAAAGGCCAGCAACTGGGAGGCCGACCGGATCGCCTACAGCGACATGATCCTGATGAAGATGGCCCTCACCGAGGTGCGCGTCTTTGACCAGATACCGGTGAAGGTGACGATGAACGAGTACATCGAGATCGCCAAG
>CAZQFG010000028.1:0-24566 GCA_964592515.1 uncultured Chryseobacterium sp.
CGTGCTCACCGGTCCCGTGAAGAAGCTGGGACTCAAGTGCGACTGGACCGTCTTCGACCAGATCGTGCTGGACCCGGACCTGATCGCCAGCGTGCCCACGGATCAGTGGTTCTACACCGGCATGGACACCTACATCCACAGCGTGGAGGCCATCACGGGTACCAAGAAGAACACCTTCGCCGAGGCCTACAGCGAGAAGAGCCTGGAGATGTGCCGCGAGGTCTACCTGCGCATGGACCGCAGCAACCCCAAGAGTGACGAGTTCCTGATGGTGGCCAGCTACATGGGCGGCCTCAGCCTCACCTACAGCGAGGTGGGCGTGTGCCACGCGCTGAGCTACGGCCTGGGGAAGGTGCTGGAGATGCACCACTGTTTCGCGAACTGCGTCGCCTTCGACAAGTTGGAGGATGTCTATGGCGACTACGTGCAGGAGTTCAAGGGCATGGTGAAGCACAACAAGGTCAACATCCCCCAAGGCCTCGCGAAGGACTGGAGCGAGGAGACCATCAGCGCCATGGCCGAGGTGGCCTACAACCTGCCGCACATGTGGGATCACGCCTTCGGCCCCGACTGGCAGCAGGTGTTGGACCGCGAGCGTATCAAGGGGTGGTATAGGAGGATGTGATCAACTGATCGCTGGAGTGCATCGCTCCAAACGAACAGCTCACTTCTCATTTCCAACGGCGGGTAATGGCTACCGCCAAACCATCTCCACCGGCGGTGATTGCAGTCGCTTGAACACCCAGTAACCGAAGGCCACGCAAATGGCCCCGCCGACCAGCAGTGTGCCGGTGGTGCCCAGCACTTCTGCTACAGCGATCAGGATCAACTTCAGCCAGGCACGACGACCGGTAGGGGATACATCGGCACCGGTGGCCATTTCTTGTGCCAGGAAGAAGGTCATGGCCGTAAGCGCCAGGCTCACCAACAATCCGATACCCGGTGTCTTGATGGCCTGCAGTTTGTCCGATGCGCGTTCATGCATGGTCATGTTGCGCGCGCTAGCTATCGCTTCGGCCACCTGCTGGGCATCCTTCGCATCGTCGAACTCCACCGTGAAGTGCTGCTCCTTTCCCTTGTCGCCGATCCAGCTGAGCTTCAGGTCGTCATCCGCTGGGATCAGGCTCAATTGCGTGATACTGGCCATGGGTACTTTCTTCAGGCTCTCCAGCAGACCTTTCTTTTCGGCCGACTCAAGGAAGCTCAGTGCTGTGTCGTGGCCCTTGGAACTGACCAGCACATGGCCGTTCGCGATCAAAAGGCGTTTCCACTTTTCACTGCTGAGGCGGTAGACGATGTTCTCCATGGATCAACTTCAGAAGGGAAAAATAGGACGGCTTTCGGTCGATACAAAAGGTACCTCCCGCCTTGTGGTGCGTTACGCGGAAAAGCGATTGGTGTAATGGGGGCGAGCTCAGCGCTTCGCCGGGTCGAATGCCCCCACGCGTTGCGCGATCCGTTTGGCCGCCTTTTCCAGCAGTTGGGCCCGTGGTGCGCCCTTACCGATCTCCTGCTTGTTCACCCGGATGATCTCCGACGCATGGATGCGGCCGGTCTCAGTATCGATCAGTTGCATCTGAACTTCGCACTGCTTGAACAGCACATCATCGAAGCGGAGAAGCTTGGCCGTTAACACAAAGCGGGCGCCAAGTAACCGACCGGCCTCGGCGCTGTGTCGGTCATCATAGGCGCCGCTCATCTGGCGCCGTTGCTCGGCCAGGATCTCATCGGTGTTGTCCCGGTCCACCAGCACCAGGAAGGGGTCGTGCAGGTCCAGGATGGCCGATTTGATGCTGGCGGCCAATTGCGCTTCAACCGCACCGTTCACGAACACCAGACCGATGTCGTTCGCATAAATGGCACCGTTGTAAATGGGCACATAACCAAGCGTGTACGCGGCTTTTTCGCGTACCATTGATAGTTGTGCCCAAGCATCCTTGTAGGACGCATCGCGGTCGGTGACCCATTTGTACCGCTGGTAGGCATCGCGCCAAAGGCCCAGTTCCACGGCCCGCTGTCCTTCACGGTAGCGTGGCTCCAGTTGTGCGACCTTCACGAGGTAGGCCGTTTCCTTGCGGTCGGGCACCAGTTTCAGGCTCTTCTCGGCAAGTTCCTCTGCCTCTGCAAATCGATCCGCGCGAAAGGCGGCATCGGCGGCATTGTAGAGCTTTTCCGCTTCCAACTGCTGTGCTTCGCGCCGACGCATCTCCAGCATTGGGTCCACTTGCAGGTCCAGTCCCTCGCGGTCCATCCGGGCCTTGTAGTTCAGTGCTTCAGCACGTGCTTGTTCGCCACGTGCCAGGTCGTTCGCCATGTACAAGGCCGAGGCCTCCTGCTGCATGCGATCGAACAGTGCCTGCGCTGTGCGTTTCATGCCTACATGGGCCTCCACGTTCCGGGGCTTTCGGTCATGCAGGTCGGCGTAACCGTTGAAGGCCTCCTGCATCATGCCAGCTCGTTCGTAAGTGGAAGCGCGCTCCAGTTGTTTGCGACCACTGGCGCAGGCCGTGATCAGCAACAGGATGAGCAGGGCGGGTAGGAAGCGCATTGGGTGGCCGAAATTACCCAGCAAGGACCGTTCCGTGATCAACGATCGGTGGCCTGTGGAATGAAAAAGCCCTGCCCGCATGGATGCGGACAGGGCTTTTGATCAGAATGCGGATGGATCTTACTTGCGCAGAGCGTCGCGGATCTCCATCAGTAGTTTCTCTTCGTTGCTGGGGCCGGGAGGGGGAGCGGGTGCAGCCTCCTCTTTCTTCTTCGATGCATTGATCGCTTTGATCACCATGAACACGGCGAAGGCAACAATGATGAAGTCGATGGTGAAGGTGACGAAGGTGCCGAACTTGATGGCCACCTCAGGTGAAGTGACTGCTCCGGCAGCATCCTTCACTTCGTCCTTCAAGGTCAGTTTCCAGCTGTCGAAGTTGACACCGCCGGTAACCATGCTCACCAAGGGCATCACCATGCCCTCGGTAAAGGCGTTCACCACTTTGCCGAAAGCACCGGCCATCACCACACCGACAGCCATGTCGATGAGATTGCCGCGCATCGCGAACTCCTTGAACTCCTTCATCATACCCATGGCCGTGTGGTTTTGTTGTTGTTGAGCCAAAGAAAACAAAACAGCACCATTCCGCAAGCCTATTGCGCATCCAGTATGTTCCATGAGCGCACCTTCACAATTCGTGGCGCTGTAGTGCCGGGTATCCTCACGAGCAATTGCGGTCCGTCCTTTTCAGTGATGTTCCCCCGGAAACGGACAATGGTGTAGCGTAAGGGCCTGTCCGTTTCGCGCGGCAGTAGCATGACCTCGCCCATAGCTGGCAGGGTATCAGTGCCCGAAACAAGTCCAAGCACTTCGATGGGTAGCGCATGCACATTGGCCACAGCGAGGTCGATGCCATCGGAACGCACGCTCTTGGCATAGGCCAGTGCGAGGTCTGTTGGGGACAGCATCCTGCGTACCAGTGCCTGGTTGTAAGGCAGTAGCATGCGGTCCAGCTGTGCACCGGGGTACTCTGCGACCACGATGCGCTCTTGTACCTCGATCTTCGGTATCAGAGAAGCCAACTGCTGTTGCCATGGTCCTTCGTTGCTCATACTATCGAGGCAGGCGATGTATGCACTGAACATGACCGGGTCGGCCAGGATCCGGGATACGAGTGTGGGCGACCCGGATGATGGCGCGCGGTCACGTAGAACGAGCATGTCGTTGATGGGTAGAAAGGCCTCGCCTCGGTGGGGGAAAAGATGCAGGCTTCCCGTAAGGCTATCCACCATGAAGCGCAGGTTGGGCCACCGCATGGCATCCTGGGCGCCCAGCAGATCGGCCAACGCTAGCATGCGTGCAGTGCTATGTACATCGAAGACCTCGGATGCCAAGAGCTCGCCTGAACGGAACAGTTCCAATGCATCAACGGCCTTGGCCGCACGCTTGCTGAACGGGTTCACCGTTCGCAGCAGTTCGGGTCGGCCCAATTTTACGGGGGCGGCCATCCAATCGGATTGGGGCAGGGGAGGAAATGAACGCTCCGCAGCAGCCATGTCCTTCGTGGCGTTGATCGCCAGTTCATCATCGAACCGCAGTACGGGCCCGTTGCCCATGCCCCAGGAGTTAATGCGGGTGGTCTCCAGATCGCCGCGAAGGAGGTAGAGATGAGGACGGCCTTTGCCCAATTCCAATTCCACCAAGGCGGCGCCGGAGGTGGGGTGCCCCATTTCACGGAGCAGAAATCCCAAGCTCCACGCTCTTAGTCCACCCCCGTCAACAACCGGTACGGCCTCGAACGTGCGCATGCCGAACAGCGTGTCGCCGGGCAATAAGCGCACATGGTAGGACCATTCCCCACTAGTGCTGGCAGCACCTTCCAGAAGCCCGATCACGCCGGGGATACGTCGATCGCCGTAGGTCAGGTCAATTGCGAAACGGCTGGTCAGTTCAACACTCGTCCAGCCTTCTTCAGAGGCACGGTGCTTCAACTGTTCCAGGCTGTCCAGCGCTGTGGCGTCGAGTTCCACGGAGATCAATGGCACTTCGGGAGGTCGGCCGCGGAAAGCGTTCAGTACAGGGCGCGAAATGCGCTTGAGCCCAGGGTCCAATACATCACGCACAAAGCCTGATCGCTCTAGCACAACGCCGAGGGAGAACACCAGGAAGATCAGCATCAGTGCAATGAGCGCCTGGCTCGCGCGCAGCAGACGGGGAAGCGAGCGATCCAGGAATGCGCGCAGGCGTTTCACGGCCGGGAAGGTTTCGAAGGTCGCAAGTGGATCACGGAATGCTGTGGTCCTTTGGCTGATCGACCGCTCAGCGAAACGCGCCAGCCCCGATCGGAAGATGGGACGTACGTGATCCGTTCGGGGAAGTCGTGCGATGGGGCCTCGAAGCACATCGAATCGTTGTCCACATGGGTCAGCTTGAACGAAACGGTACGACCATCGTTCTCTGATGGGATGCGAGCGGTGTATATCCAATTCTCCGCCGAACGGTGCAGCCCAAGGTGTTCTATGAACACCGTGTCCTTCCCGGAGAGCACGAAGCCGGTACCAATCAATGAATCACTCCCGGCCGATCCCCATTCCTCATGGAACACATGCAGGGTATCTTCCTCCGGGGCGGTCCACTTGCCGAGCAGGTTCTCCAAGTGCCCGTGGACCAGTTGGTCCCGCTCAGCCGTGTTGATGGAGGCACGTTCAGCAGCCTGTTCGCAGCCAACGGCTAGAAACAATGATGGAGCAACGAGCAACCATTTCATGGCCTGAAATTACAATGCGCACAATTCGGCAATTGCCATGCGCACAGCATCGGGGACCCTCACCTTGGTCGAGGCATTGTAGTCGAACATCACCTGCACACTGGTGCCATCGGCCACCAGGTTCCCTATTTCATCGGTAATGCTGTAGGCCATGGTGAAGCTGGTGTTGCCTACATGTGTGCAGGTGGTGGCCACCATTAGTGTTGCAGGCCAGTGTACCGGCCGAAGGAAGTTGCAGGTGGTGCTGGCGAGGATGACGCCTATGTCCTGTTCTGCATGGGAGCGAAGGATGCCCATACGGTCCAGGAAATGCATGCGAACGCTCTCGAAGTAGCGCAGGTAGGCCACGTTGTTCAGGTGGCCGAAGGCATCCTGTTCGCCCCAGGCGATGGGTATCTCCAGTCGTACCGGGAAATGTGCCGGCCGTTCGATCAACGCAGTTCCTTCAACAGTTCGCGGTGCTGGCCTTTCAGGCGCTCCACATCGCGGGCCAGCCGTTCGATCTTCTTCTCCATGTCCTTCCGCATGGCCTCGCCACTGGAGCTCTTGAAGTTGAACATGCCCATGTTGCGTTCCATCTGGCGCATCTCGTTCTCAACCTCCTCGATCTTGCGTTTGATGAAGCGGCTCTCGCGCTCAATGCGGTCCTTGCCATCGGGACTGCTCTTCAGGCTGTCCATGTGGTCCTGGAACTGCATGCGGCGCCTTTCCTCGCCTTCCATTTTCAGGAGGCCATATTGCTTGTCCAAGGCTGCGCGGTAGCGTTCGCTCATGGCATCGTACAGCTTGGGTGAAACGCGGCCGGAGTTCATCCACCGCTGCGAGAAGTCCTTCAGCGCCTCGATGTCCTTGTTGCGGTCTCCGCTGAGCTGGTAGCCTTCGATCTCGGCCAACAGGGCCTCTTTCTCTTGAGCATGCACGGCCTGCTCGGCATCCATCTTCTCGAAGGTGGCCTTGCGGTTCTGGAAGAAGGTGTCGCACGCTTCACGGAAGCGGGTCCACAACCGGTTCTCATCACGCGGGCCCGCACTACCGGCTTCTTTCCACCGTTGCTGCAGCACTTTCAGCTTGTCAGCGGTCTGGCGCCAATCGGTGCTGTCTTTCAATTTCAGTGCTTCTTCAAGCAGGGCCTGCTTTTTCTCGCGGGCCTCCTTGAACTGGTCCTTCAACTTGTCGAAGTAGGCCTTCTTGCTGTCGAAGAAGGCGTTGCATGCATTGCGGAACTCCTTCCACACGCGCTCGTTGTCCTTCTTGGTGGCAAAGCCGATGCTCTTCCACGCGTTCTGCAGCTCCAGCACCTGATCGGTTAGGGTCTTCCATTCCTTGGCCGAGGGGTTGCCCAGATCGGCAGTGAGGGTGGTCACTTTCTCGACAAGCGCTTGCTTGGCTTGCAGGTTCACCTCATGTTCTGCACGGCGCGCCTTGTAGTGCTCATGGATCTTGTCGTACACCACGCGGGTGGCGTTCCAGAACCCATCGCGAATGCTCTCCCATTCCTCTTTCAGCACCGGGCCCACTTGGTTCCACTTCTCCTGATACTCGCGCACCTGCAGTTCCAGTTCGCGGATATTGTCCTTCTGGCCCAGGCTCTGCAGGTCGCTGATCAGGGCCTGTTTGAGGGCCGTGTTCTTGCGCAGGTCGTGGTCTCGGAGCTCCTTGTAGATGCGGATGTGGTAGAAGAACTCATCGAGCAGGTGCGAGTAATCGCTTTGGAGATCGCGGTAGGCCTGCTGCGGCACGTTGCCGATGCCCTTCCACTTTTCCTGCAGGTCCTTGAAGCGTTGGAAGGCCGTGCCGATGTTCTCCTCGCTGGTGACCAAAGCGCGCAGTTCATCCATCACTGCTTTTTTGGCGGCCAGGTTATCTGCTTCCTCCTTGGCCTTCTTGCGGCGGATGTCGTTCACCCGCTGGTTGAAGGCATCCAGCAATTGCTTGAAACGCTTGTCCTCTTCATCGAGGAGCGGAGCGGATTCAATGGCGATCGGGGCCTGTTCGGTGGCCACGGTGGCTTCGGGCTCTGCCCCTTCGGCCACGGGTTCCATGGCAACCACAGGTTGTTCCTGTTGCGCAGCGGCCACCAGGGCCTCATACGCTTCCTTCACACCTTCGACAGCTTCCGATGCCTGTTCGATGTCCTCCTGTGCGGTAAGTTCCTCGAGCCGATGGATCAGCTCTGCTTTCGTTGCCATGCGCGATAGTCCTCGCACTGCCATGGTGCAGTGCACTTGCCAAAGATAGGGGGATGCCCCTTAGCGCTTGTCAAGCGAATGTTAGACCGCCAGACCGAGCATGCAGACATCGTCCATTTGCTCGCGGCCGCCTTTCCATTCAAGAAAGGCCTGCTCAAGCACTTGGGCTTGCTGGTCCATGGCCAAATGGCCGTGCGTGCCGATCAATTCCTGAAGGCGGCTGGCCATGAAACGGCGCCCTTCGGCACCGCCGAACTGGTCCACGTAGCCATCGCTGAACAGGTAGATACGGTCGCCGGGGGAGTAGGCGATCCGGTGCACCGTGTACTTGCGTTCCAGTTCGTGATGCGCCCCGCCCACGGGCTTGCGGTCGCCATTGATCACGCTAAGCTGGCCTTGGTGCAGCCAATAGAGCGGCCGCATGGCACCGGCAAAAAGGATCTCCCGTGCCTCCCGGTCCACGCGGCACAGCGCAATGTCCAACCCGTCGCCGCCTCCGCGTTGTTGGCCTTGCTGGTGCAGGCTGGTGACCAACCGAGTGTTCAGCAGGCCCAGCATTTGGGCGGGATCCAGGTCGGGCGACGTGGCCGCGATCTCGTTCAGGAGCGAACAGGCAATGGCCCCGATCATGGCCCCCGGAAGCCCGTGGCCGGTGCAATCCGCGGCCGCCACCAGGCTGACCTGTGGATGGAGGCGCTGTGCCCAGTGGAAATCACCGCTTAACGTGTCCTTCGGACGATGGATCACGAAACTGGCATCAAAGAGCTCGTTGTAGAACCCGGGTCTGGGGACCAGTGCTCGCTGGATCTTGCTTGCGTAAATAATGCTGTCGGTCACGTCGGAATGCCGCACCTGGAGCTCTGAATGGGCCTGTGCATCCTGCGCCACCCAGCGGCCCACCGAGCGTTTCAGGAATATGCCGGCCATTACGAAGAGGGCAACGGCAATGCTGATGTTCCGCCACAATGCGACCATGGCCTTGGCATGGGCCTCACCGGCAGGAAGAGTTGCCAGGACCATGCCCATGGTCCGTCCTTCGTCGTTTACAATGGGGTCCATGGCCAGCAGTCGGGCATCGCGTTCGGCGTTCCTGGCCGAACGGCCATAGTGCGCGCGGATGAAGGCCTCATCGTTATCGAGCACATGGCGGAAACTCGGGTCCCCTTTTCCTGTAACGATCACCTGGAGCTCTTGCTTGAGGCTGTCGAACACAACGATCCTGATGGGTATGCCGGTGCCGGTCAGGTCCTGGGTGCGGCGCAGTAGTTCGTGCAGCACATAGTAGCGCGCGTCCTGCGTGTTCTTGAAGATCATGCCCCGGCCATCATACTGCCGGAGCAGTTGCTCCAAGTGATTGGCATTCACCTGCGCTGCGAGCGTTGACGTGGTGAGGCTGAGACGTTCCATCGCCTCACGCCGTTGATCACGCCGTTCGTTGATGTGAACGGCCACAATGATGCCGGTGCAAAGCAGCAACAGCGTGCCGTACACGGCCAACAGTACGTTGCGGGTGATGCGATGATCGGTGGCCTTCAAAACGGGGAACGTCCGCGCGCTGGTAGCGGCGGACGTTCCTACGGTCAAGTCTTGTTCAAGGTTCGCGGTCGGCCCGCGTTCCTATCAGGCCAGGAAGGGGTACTTGTGGTCCGTGGGGGGCACGAAGTTCTCCTTGATGGTACGGGCGTTCACCCAGCGGAGCAGGTTGAGGTAGCTGCCGGCCTTGTCGTTGGTGCCGCTGCCACGGGCGCCTCCGAAGGGCTGCTGGCCCACCACGGCCCCCGTGGGCTTGTCGTTGATGTAGAAGTTGCCCGCCGCGTTGCGCAGTGCATCGGTGGCTTCCACAATAGCCTTGCGGTCCTGGCTGAACACGGCACCAGTGAGCGCGTATGGGCTGGTGCTGTCCACCAGCTTCAGGGTCTTGGCCCACTCGTTCTCCGGATACACGTAGATGGTGAGCACCGGGCCGAAGATCTCCTCGCACATGGTGGTGCTCTTGGGGTCCTTGGTCACCGCGATGGTGGGCGCAATGAAGTAGCCGTCCTTCTTGTCGTAGGTGCCGCCTGCGATCACCTGCACGTTCTTCTTGTCCTTCTTCAGGCCATCGATGTAAGCGGCGATCTTGTCGAAGGCCTTCTCATCGATGACGGCGTTCACGAAGTTGCGCATGTCCCGTGGGTCGCCCATGCGGAAGCTGTTCACATCGGCCAGGAGCTCTTTCTTCACCGTGGGCCATAGGTTGGCGGGGATGTATGCCCGGCTGGCCGCGCTGCATTTCTGGCCTTGGAACTCGAACGCACCGCGGCTCAGGGCGGTGGCCACCTGAACGGGGTCCGCGCTGGGGTGCGCGATCACGAAGTCCTTGCCTCCGGTCTCGCCCACAATGCGGGGGTAGCTCTTGTACTTGTGGATGTTGGCGCCAATGGTGCCCCAGATGGTCTGGAACACGCTGGTGCTGCCTGTGAAGTGGATGCCCGCGAAATCGGGGTGTGTGAAGATCACTTCACCGGCATCGCGGCCACTTACATGGATCAGGTTGATCACGCCATCGGGCAGTCCTGCGGCGCGGAAGATGTCCATGATCACCTGGGCGCTGTAGATCTGGCTGTCGGCACATTTCCATACGGCCACATTGCCCATCAGGGCAGGGGCGCTGGGCAGGTTGCCGGCAATGCTGGTGAAGTTGAAGGGCGTGAGGGCGAACACGAAGCCTTCCAGTGGCCGGTACTCCACGCGGTTCCAGGTCTGCGCAGGGCTGTATGGCTGGTCACGATAGATCTGCTGCATGAACTGCACGTTGAAGCGCAGGAAGTCGGCGAACTCGCAGGCGGCATCGATCTCGGCCTGGAAGGCGTTCTTGCTCTGTGCCAACATGCTGGCGGCATTGATGCTGGCACGGTAAGGCCCGGCGATCAGGTCGGCGGCCTTCAGGAAAATGGCGGCGCGGTCCTCCCAACGCATGCCCTCCCAATCCTTTTTGGCCTTCAGTGCGGCGTTGATAGCTGCCTTCACATGGGCCTGGGTACCGTGGTGGCTGTAGCCGATGATGCGCTTCAGCTCGTGTGGCGGGCGCACTGGGCGACGGTCGTTGGTGGTCACCGCCTTGCCTCCGATCCACATGGGCAGTTCGCGCTTCTGCTTGGCCATACGGTCGTACTCGGCAAGCAGGAGCTCACGTTCCTTGGTGCCGGGCGCATGGCTCAGCACGGGTTCGTTGATGGGGGCGGGGCTGTGGAAGATGGCGTCGGTCATCGCGTTCAACGTTGGTGGCCGCGAAGATATCCTAGGTGGGGATGTGCATTGGTGACCATCGTCGCCAACAGATATTACCGGAACGAAGAAGCCGGGACCCGTTGTCCGGCCCCGGCTTCGTTCTGTGTATGCTCAAGCCTTGGGGTTACGCAGGTTGTCGAAGCGATAGATGGGGTCGAGCTCGGTGCCTGCCTCCATTTCGCAGACCGGATGAATGAGGCCGTCGCTCAATCGGTAGACCCAACCATGCAAGTGGGGACCGCCGCGATCTGCCCAAGCCTGCTGGATGATGCTCGTCTTCGCCAGATCGAACACCTGTTCCTGTACGTTCAGTTCCACCATGCGGTCGAATCGCTCCTGTTCCGTGGGCAAAGCATCCACTTCTTTCTGGTGGATGCGGTACACGTCCTTGATGTTCCGCAGCCACTTGTTGATGATGCCGAGCGATTGATGGCTCATGGCCGCCTGCACACCGCCACATCCGTAGTGCCCGCAAACGATCACGTGTTTCACCTTCAGGTATTCCACGGCATACTGCAGCACGCTCAGCAGGTTGAGGTCGGTGTGCACCACCATGTTGGCGATGTTGCGATGCACGAAGATCTCGCCCGGGTTTGTGCCGGTGATCTCGTTCGCGGGCACTCGGCTGTCGCTGCAACCGATCCAGAGGAATTCCGGTCGTTGCACTTTTTCAAGGCGGTGGAAGAACTCCGGGTCACGTTGTACGGTGTCCTCGGCCCAAGCCTTGTTGTTGATCAGTAGTCGTTTGTAGGATTCCATGGGGTTCGGGTAGGGTCCAGATCAATTTATTGTGCGGAGGGGGCTTTGGAAGGCCTGATGTTCGCTTGATGCAGCGTGGCGCCGTGCCAATCCCGGTCGAAGCCGATCAATTCAGTGCGTATACCACGCTGATGGGCCACGGCAAGGTGGTCGTCGATGATCTCCAGCACATCGGGATCAAGGTCCAGGGACCGTGAAGCGTCGATGACCACCCGCGCATTGTCAGGCAGTTCGTTCAGCGTGCGTTTGATGCCGGCCTTGTTCAGGAAGGTCACATCCTCGCTCAGTTCCATGTAGATCGGCATGCCCGGCTTATAGCGTTTCGGGTCGAAATGGAAGGGGATCTTATAGTTCTTCCACAGAATATGGAGCAGGGCGATGCAAAGGCCCAGCGCCACACCACTTAGGAGGTCATTGGTCACAGCCATGAAGCCTACCGTTACAATGAAGGGTATGAACTGCATGGGACCTGAGCGCCACATGCGAACGAACAGGGAAGGTTTGGCCAGCTTGTATCCGACCAATAGGAGCACAGCGGCAAGGCTTGCGAACGGGATCGTGCGGAGCAGGCCTCCGATGGTGATCACGGCTACCAATATGAGAACACCATGCAGAATGGTCGAAAGCCGCGTGCGACCGCCAGATTGGATGTTCGCCGAGCTGCGCACTACCACCTGGGTAAGCGGAAGACCGCCGAGCAGCCCGCTTATCATATTCCCGATCCCTTGCGCACGTAGCTCTCGGTTAGCGGGTGTTACCCGTTTCCAAGGGTCCAGTTTGTCCGTGGCCTCCACGCATAAAAGCGTTTCAACACTGGCCACAATAGCGATCGTGAAAGCCATGGTCCAGAAAGCAGGCATGCTCATGCCGCTGAAATCTGGCAACTGTAAAAGGCTGCCGCTGTTCAGGTCAGGCAGGTCCACGAAGTGCGCGGTTCCAATGGCGAATGTGTCCGAACCACTGAAGAGATGGGCCAGCACCATGCCTGCCACAACGGCAAGCAAGGGGCCAGGCAGGTATTTCAACCACGCATTGCGTTGGATGGCCGGACGATCCCATAGGAGCATGAGGCCAACACAAAGCAGGGTGACCGTCAAGGCGCCCCAACTGGGGTCCTGAACGGCGTTGAGTATCTCGGTAAAGGTGTTCTCCTTATCGGGTTGGTCGAAGCTCTCATCGCCCATCGGGTCGCGATCATATCCAAGCGCGTGGGGCAATTGTTTGAGCATGATGATGATGCCAATACCCGCGAGCATTCCCTTGATGACCGAGCTGGGGAAGTAATAGGCTATGATACCGGCGCGAAGGAAACCGAGAACCACCTGCAAGAGCCCGGCAACGACCACCGCAGCACAAAGGACCTGAAAGCTGCCTAGGTCGGTGATACCCGCGAGCACCACCCCGGTAAGCCCTGCGGCAGGTCCCGAAACGCCAAGCGGCGAACCGCTCAATGCACCTACGACAATGCCGCCGACCACACCTGCTATGATGCCAGCAAAGGGTGGAGCACCTGAGGCCACGGCAATGCCTAGACACAGGGGCAGGGCTACAAGGAACACCACCACCGACGCGGGTAGGTCCTGTTTCCAATACGTCAATAAACGGTTCGAGGTCATGTTGAATTGAAGGAACGGATGAATTGACGGGCCATGGTATAAGGCCCAGCGAACATGGCATCAGCGGACCAGGCCGCCAATTGATCTCAACAGTCCGCTGACCAAGGGGGCAGGTGCGGCACGTCACTCACTGGTGAAGTGTGCAGCTGATCATTCGTTCCAGGTCGTTGATCAATAATTCGATCAGGGAACACTTGCGAAAGAGTGATCGACCAAGGTGAAACACTTGTCTTGTGAACTTCCTCTTCTTCGCTCGCAGGTGCCGGAGGAGCTCCGCATTCATCACTGACGGCTATACTGTATCGTACGTTAACCATCTGCGGCATCATCCACAGGGCAGCTACCAAGAGCACGGCGAAGAGCCGCAGTCCAGCCGTACGTAGGTGGTAGCACAATGCCGGTGAGATCATGACCGGCGTAAAGGTAGAACGGTCCAACGGATGGCCCTGTGTTCCGTGTTCGTCGTTAACGATCGTTCAGTTCGCCGCGAAAGGAAAGGCCAGCAGGATCGTTGGAATGGTCACCCTGAACTGCTCTTTCGAATTGGCTCGCTGCATCAAATAGGTGCCGTCCATGCGGCCGAAACCGCTGCGCAGGTCGCATGCACTGCTATAGGTGAACTCCTCTCCAGGGGCGAGCACAGGCGATTCGCCCACCACGCCGGGACCTTCAACCTCGCGGACCGGGGCCAGGCTGTCCTTGATGATCCAGTGTCTTCGTAAGAGCTGTACGGTCTCGCTGCTGTGGTTGGCGATCCGGATACGGTAGCTGAACAGGAAGCGGTTGAGCTTGGGGTCGCTATGGGCGCCCTCATAACGGCTTTCCGCCGATATCAAGATCCCGTTGGTGGTCGCTGTTCCCATGGTTCCTGATGCGCAAGATAGTCCCGCGGACAGGTGGCTCCGCAGCATTGGTTAACGAACAAGCTGTTAACAACTTGTGGTATTCGCAGCTTTGAGGCCAATAGGGTGGGGGCTACCCTTGCAGGATGATGATCGCGCTCCGGACCATGTCCCTTCTCGCTTCAGGCGTTCTTTTCATGTCCGGACAAGCGCAGTACAGCGGCCCTGAGAGCGTGGAGTACGATCCCGTGGGCGATCGCTACTTCGTGAGCAATACCAGCAGCGGCATCATCAAGGTGCGTGATCAGGCCGGTGTGGTCACCGACTTTGTTACCGTGAGCCCTGCGCCTTACGGACTGGAGATCATGGGCGACACCCTTTTCGCCTGCAGCGGTGGTAGCGTGAAGGGCTATCGGTTGTCCGATGGGGCACAGGTGTTCAACCGGAACCTGGGAGGGTCCTTCTGCAACGGGATCACCACGGACGGACAGTACCTTTACGTGACCGACTTTCCGACCGCAGCACAGCGGATCTATAAGGTGGATGTGGCCAATAACAGCCACACCACCTTAGTGACCAATACCGGCGGACAGCCCAACGGCATTGTGTGGGACCCCATTGGTGATCGGCTGGTGGTGGTGTTCTGGGGAAGCAACGCACCCATAAAGGCCTTCGATCGCAATACGGGCGCTGCCACCACCCTTGTGGCCAATACCGGTTTGGGCAGTATCGATGGGGTTACGATCGATTGTCTGGGCAATTTCCTGGTGGCGTCCTGGACGCCCGATCGTATCACCCGCTACGACCCCACCTTTACCGCTGCCGGTACCGACCTCGGCGTGCCCGGTCTCAACAATCCTGCGGATATTGATTTCGACCACGTGAACAACCGCGTTTGCATTCCGAACAGCGGTAGCAATACCGTGGTTCTGCATGATCTGGACTGCTCCACCGCATTGGCCGAGGTACGCAGGGCAGCTCTTCTTCGTGCGGTACCCAATCCGACCCAGGGCCAGTTGCGCATTGAGCCGGAACTGTTGACCGATGAGCCCTACCTGTTGTTAGATACGAAAGGCCTGCTCGTAGGCGGCGGAACGCTTCGTGCCCGGTCCATGCTGGACATCAGCCAGTTGCCGGCCGGTGTATACACCATCTTCCTCACCCGGTCAGGACATCGGCTGCAGGTGGTGCGGGAGTGATCGGCGCCCTCAGCGCACCAGGGTCACATGGCCTGTGGCTTGCCGTTCTTGCCCCGAAGTGTCCTTCATCCGCACCTTCCAGATATACACGCCAAGTGGCACGCCATCACCTTTCCATGCCTCGCGCAAGTTGTTGGTGGTGAAGATGTTCGCGCCCCAGCGGTCGTAGATGGACAGCTCGAAGAAGGACGGGTCGGTCACACTGGTCACTACTTGGAAGCCGTCGTTGATCACGTCGGAATTGGGGGTGAAGGCGTTCGGTGCCCACAGAACGAAGGGGTCCTCGATGCACACCTGCATGGTGCTACTGTCGCCGCAGCCCAGTTCGTTGGCCACGGTCAACTGTACGGTGTAGCAGGCCACCGAATCGTAGGTATAGGTGACCAATGCTTCGTTGCTCATATCGCCGGTGCCGAACTCCCATGTGCGAAGCGTGGCGCCCGTGCTCTGGTCCATGAAGGTGACCGCAGGTGCCTCGATGGTGGTAATGGGGGGGGAGGCGACGAAACGTGCTTCGGGTATCGGCAATACTTCAATGGCGTCCACCACGGTGAATGTTCCGGGACAGAGCTCGCCGTAACCGTTAGCATCAATGGTCAACGAAATATCGGGAGTGCCGGCGGGAAAACAGTGGGTCAGGGTAGGCCCGGAACCAATTACGCTACCGTCGGCCCTCCAGGTGTAGTCCGCTTCGCCGAGGTCGCTGGCGTTCAGCGTTACGCAGAGCGGGGCGCAGCCCATTGGCGTATCAACGGTGAATTGTGGCACGAAGGCATCACCGGGTGCTACGGTCCAGTTCGCTTCATCGGAGCCGCAGCTCGAAATGGCGGTCACTGTGTATGTGCCCGGACCGGTGGCAGTGGTGATGTTCCCAGTTGCTCCCGTGCTCCATGAATAGGTGTCTCCGCCGGAGGCCTCCAGCGTAATATTCTCATTGGGGCAGGCCGTTGCAGGACCGGTGAGTGATGCCACAGGGGCAGCGGTCACAGCGATCGTGATCTCAGTACTGCCATCGCCACAGGCATTGCTGGCCGTAACGGAGTACGTTCCTGCCGCGGAGATCGTGATGTTGGACGTGGTCGCGCCGTTGCTCCAGATATAGCTGGTGGCCCCGGCCGCAGTGAGCTGCACCGAGCTGCCGTCGCAGATCGTAGTTGGGCCATTGGCCGTTATCGTGGGAGTGGGAACACCGCTGACCTCTAAGAGGACCGGGTCGCAAACGGTATCGCCGCAGCTGCTCACAGCACAGAACGACAATTGAACCGATCCCGATTCGGTGGCTCCCGGTGTGTAAGTGGTGCTCGTGCCGATCGATGGGATGAACGTACCTGTCCCTCCGGACCAGTAGATGCTTGATGCGGTTCCGTTCACCGAGCCGGCGAGGTCCACGGTTCCCCCGCATGGAATTGGAGCGGGATCGGCTGTGATCGAAGGGACCGGAGCGGCTTCAACAGGTACTTGCACCTGGTCACAGATCGTGTCACCACATGCGCTCACTACGCAGAAGGATAGCACCGCACCTCCATTATCACCTGGTCCCAGCGTGTAGGTTGTTGAAGTGGCCGAAGGTGTTCCGAAGGTCCCTGTGCCACCGCTCCAGTACATGCTGCTGATATTGCCTGTGGCCGCGGATTGCAATGGCAGGGTCCCGCCGCATTGCATCGGTTGCGGAACCGTGGTTATATCAGCAACGAGCGGGATGATCGGAGCCTGGCAGCCGTAGTTCACATACCCCACCAAAGGGTTGCCCGGCCATGAAACGGTAAGGCTGGAGCCATCGTTCTCGACCCAACCGCCCCCGTAAGTACCCATCTGGTTCACCAATTGGGCAATGTTGTAGGTCACCGAATCAGAGCACAGGCCTGGCACACTGAGAATGAACGTGCGAAAGCTCTGGGTACCGCTTGGGAAATTGGTTATGGCGTTCGTGTTGTTCGTGTTCTTGAAGTGCCCCATGACATTCCCGGGGTTCTGGTAGATGACGTACAGGGTATCGCTAAGGGCGGCGAAGGAGTTGCCTGCCACGCACATGTTGGTGCTGGTGATGCCGAGCACCCGTTTCCCCGCGGGAATGATGCCGTTCGGTGGTTCCAACAGCCATCCACAATTGGTGATGGTGGCATTCAGTTGTGCGGTCAGGCTGGCCGTAGTGGCATTCTGTACCCAACCAAGGAAGGCGTTCGGGGTGGCCCACACAACATTCAACTGGCTCAAGGCAATGGGCGAGGGCCCGGTCATGAACCGGAACATCTCGTTCTCACCTTCCTCTGCACCACTGCAGGCGTTGTTGCAGGCATCCACAAGCACCCCTTCGATCTCCAGGCACTTGGTGGGCACTTGGGCGCTGGCCACCAAGGTGCCTAGTGCCAAGCCGATGAAGGACCATGATCTAATGGAGGGGAGACGCGAGCGCAAGGACATTGAACGGAACCGAATGGAACTTCCGTTCCGGAACGGGACAAAGGTCGAAAGAAAAGGTTCGACCCAATGTCAACGGATCGTAAAGGACACCGGTCAGCCTCTTACACTGTTCACGAAGCGTATACCCACCAACCGGTCGCAGCGTCTCTGGTGGTCGGTGAAATACACCAGCACCAGGTAGTCGTTCTCGGTCTGGTAGTGCGATCCTTCGATGGCCGTGATGTCCGGCATCATTGAATTTCGCGCCATCGTCACAAAGCTGAAGTCGATAAAGCCCTGCTTCAGCAGCACCTCGGCCGTGTAGCCTTTCGCTTCGGCGCTCCACGTCATTTTAAAGTCCTCCTTGCACTGGAAGTCAGTAAGGCCCCCATAGATGTACAGATCGTCCATTAGCGGGGTTTCCATGGGCAGCGTGAAATGCACGTTCACGTAATCCGCTCCCAGCGGGTCGCCATCCACCATATCGTTCCGCACCAAGTAGCGTCCGTTCAGGTCCGCCTGGTTATTGTAGTTGCGAATGGTGCGCCGGCTCTCGGGGAACAGCCAGGCGTGGTAAGGCCCCGCTCCGAGCCCCGGCTCAACCCGAGCCACCCGTTGCGTAGGTTGACGCAGGTCCTTCAGGTCGAAATTGCGGTATTCGTTGCCACCCATGAAAAGGGCCTGGTCGGGCATGTCGTAGAGCAATTCGCTGCCTCGCACATAGCGGGGGCGAAGACCGCTGCGTGCATCGTCCCAGCGCATGTTCTGCAGCACGGTCACATGGATCTCACCAAAAGGGTCCTGCACGTTCAGTCGGGAGGTCACCACTTTCAGATCCAGTTGCTGGGCCACATCGCGTTGGTCCACCTGTCGGCTGGCCAGCACGCGTGCTTCGATATCGACCATTTGCTCGAAGACAAGAAAACGGCGCACCAGTACCACATCGTTCTCATCTCCATCCCGGAAGACCTTGACGATATAATTCCCCGAGCGCTCCATACGCATCATGGAGTTTGGGAACGAGATCTCGTAGTGAATGAAGGGCTGAAGGGTGTTGTAGCTCTGGCGCCCAACCGGTACCAGGTCGCTCATGGCGCCTGACAGGTATTGGCCAGGAAGCAGGTCGCTGGCCTGCCAATAGGCGTCGCAATGAACAAGGGTGTAGGAGAAATTCTCGGTTCCCGGCTGCAGATCGTCGAACCTCAGTACGAGTGCCTCGCTACTGCCTAGTTGGATCACCGGGGCGCTCAGTTCAAACCCGGCCTTGAACAATTGCACCGTGCGAATGGTTGGTGAGTAGGTGCGTTCCGTGGTTGATAACGCCTCCCCGATAACTGGAGATGCAGCGCTTGCCGGGAATTGACCCGAAAGGCCGAAGCTCAACCAAGGGAGCGTGCAGATGAACGTGGATCGCAATGCGAAGAAGTGCTTGCTGGGCAAGGGATTTTGAGCTTTTGTGACCAATGTCGCTGATGTCGAAAAGGGTTCTACTTTTGACGCGCCTGTCCGAAAAGGACAGATGCTCCAATAGCACCATGTCCACCACCATCCGGATCCGGAAAGGACTCGATATCCGCCTCAAAGGTGATGCCGAACAGGTCCTTGTCCAAGCCGATCCCGCGAAGGTCGTCGCGTTAAGACCGACCGATTTCCACGGCCTTGTCCCCAAAGTACTGGTGAAGCCCGGTGATCGGGTGAAGGCTGGTACACCGTTGTTCAGCGATAAGTACAACGAGCGGGTGCTGTACACCAGTCCGGTTAGCGGCGAAGTGGCCGAGGTGGTGCGCGGGGAAAAGCGTCGCGTGCTCGGTGTGCGTGTGATGGCCGATGCCCAGTGCAATTACGAGGACTTCGGTAGCGGCGATGCCTCCACCATGAACCGCGAGACGGTGATGCAGAAGCTGCTGAAGAGCGGCGTCTTTGCGTACATCCGCCAGCGTCCGTTCGATGTGGTGGCCGATCCCGCACAGGAACCCAAGGCCATCTTCATCTCCTGCTTTGACAGTGCGCCCCTTGCACCCGATATGGACCTCATCGTGCGCAACCACGGTGAAGAGTTCCAGGCCGGTCTCGATGCGTTGGGCAAGCTCACCAAGGGCAAAGTTCACTTGGGTATAAGTCCTCGAACCACAGCACGTGAGTTCCTTGATGCTAAAGGCGTGGTGCGCCACACGTTCGAAGGTCCTCACCCCGCAGGTAATGTGGGCGTGCAGATCCACCATGTATCGCCCATCAATAAGGGTGATGTGGTGTGGGTCTGTGGAGTACAGGATGTGCTGATGATCGGTCGTTTGTTCCGCACCGGGCATTTTGATGCTTCGCGTGTGGTGGCTCTCACCGGTAGCGAAGTGCGCACGCCCAAGTACATCCGCACAGTGATCGGAGCTCCCATCAAGGATATCACCGGTCCGGTCGAAGGCAAGGTCCGTTATATCAGTGGTAATGTGCTAACCGGAGACCGCGTGCCGGAAGACGGCTTCCTCGGCGCCTACCATACCCAGGTGACGATCCTGCCCGAGGGCGATGAGCCTAAATTCTTCATCACCGACGGCTGGGCGGGTCCCGGCTTCGATAAGTTCAGTGCGAACCGCAGCTTCCCCACGTGGCTCATGCCCGGCAAGAAGTTCCGCATGGACACCAACCAGAACGGGGAGGAGAGGGCGTTCGTGATGAGCGGACAATATGAGGCCGTGTTCCCCTTCGATATCTACCCGGTACACCTGTTGAAGGCCATCCTGGTGAACGATATCGACCAGATGGAGAAACTGGGCCTCTATGAAGTGGCGCCCGAGGACTTCGCCCTGTGCGAGTTCGTGTGCACCAGCAAGATCAATTCGCAGGACATCGTGCGCCAAGGACTCGATGCCCTTAAGAAGGAAACCACTTAAGCCGCTGCCGTGAAAGCATTGCGCAACCTGGTCGATAGCATGAAGCCCACCTTCGCGAAAGGGGGCAAGCTGGAGAAATTGCATTGGGTCTTCGACGGATTGGAGACCTTCCTGTTCACCCCCGGACATGCCACGGAAAAGGGTGCCCATATCCGCGATGGCATCGATCTGAAGCGGACCATGAGCGTTGTGATCCTGGCCATGGTTCCCTGCCTGCTCTTCGGCATGTGGAACGTGGGTCACCAACACTACCTCGCCATCGGTGAGTTCGTTGGCCGCGGCGATGGTTTCCTGGAGAAGTTCATCTTCGGTGCCATCAAGGTGCTGCCCATCGTGGTGGTGAGCTATGGTGTCGGCCTGGGGATCGAGTTCCTGTTCACCACCATCAAGGGCCATCCTATTCAGGAGGGTTACTTGGTGAGCGGTATGCTCATCCCTTTGGTGATGCCGGTGGACACTCCGCTGTGGATGGTGGCCGTAGGTTCGGCATTCGCGGTGGTGATCGGCAAGGAGGTGTTCGGAGGAACGGGTATGAACGTGTTGAACGTGGCCCTTACCGCCCGTGCGTTCCTCTTCTTTGCTTACCCCACCATGATGAGCGGTGACAAAGTATGGGTGAACACCGGTGTGGAAGAGGGCCAGAAGCTGGTGGATGGTTTCAGCGGAGCCACCTCGCTCGGTCACGCGGCCTCTGGTAACATCGCCGGTGTGGTACCCATGCTGGACAGCTTCTGGGGCTTTGAGGCGGGCAGCATTGGTGAGACCAGCGCGTTCGCCTGCCTGATCGGTGCGGCCATCCTCATCATCACCGGTATCGGCAGCTGGCGGATCATGCTGTCGGTGCTGCTGGGTGGTGCCACCATGTCCGCGATATTCAATGCGGTAGGGCCTTCCTTGGGGAATGAATACATGCAGATCCCGGTGTTGCACCAGCTCATGCTGGGCAGCTTCTTCTTCGGACTGGTGTTCATGGCCACGGACCCCGTAACGGCGGCCCAGACCAACACCGGTAAGTGGATCTACGGGTTCCTCATCGGCCTCATGGCCATTCTGATCCGCGTGGTGAACCCTGCGTATCCGGAAGGCATGATGCTTGCCATCCTGTTCATGAACGTGATGGCTCCCACGATCGATCACTTCGTGGTGCAGTCCAATATCAAGCGTCGCATGAAGCGCGCCGCGCTGCAAACCGCCTAACGCCACCGGAACACATGGCATTCGACAAGAACAGCAACCAGTTCACGTTCATCTTCGCCACCGTACTGGTGGTGGTGGTGGGCTCCCTGTTGGCGGTCACCTATCTCGCCCTTAAACCGGCCCACGACGAGAACGTGCGCCGCGAGAAGATGCAGAACATTCTCGCCAGTCTGAAGGTGGAAGTGGAGCGCGATGCGGCTCCGGCAAAGTATGATGAGCTGATCACTGAGACCGTGCTGGTTGATGGTGAGGGCAAGCCGTTGGAAGGAGACGCTTTCAGCCTCGATGTATTGAAACAATACAAGGATTGGAAGGCGGGGGTAGTGAAGGACGCGGATCTGAAGTATCCCGTTTACAAGGCCACGCTTGATGGTCAGACCCTGTTCGTGCTTCCGTTGGTGGGGACGGGGCTGTGGGGTCCCATCTGGGGCTATGTATCCATCAAGGATGATGGTCGCACGATCTTCGGATCCACGTTCGATCACAAGGGAGAGACCCCGGGCTTGGGCGCGGAGATCTCCACACCCATCTTCGAGCAGCCTTTCGAAGGCAAGACCATTGCGGATGAAACCGGAGCCTTCAAGGGGATCACCGTTTACAAGGGTGGTAGCCAGACCGCCGACCCTCATGGCGTTGACGGTATCAGTGGAGGTACTATCACCAGTCAGGGTGTGGACGAAATGCTGAAGCGCCTCCTGGCCATCTACGACAAGTATCTCAAGACCCAGCTTGCAGTTGTTCCGGTCGCCACGGAACCCGTCATTCTGGGCACTGATAGCCTTTCATTGGACAGCATGAGCATCACCGTGGACACCACCCACACCGCAAGCCTGAACAACCGATGAGCACCGCCACTGCAGCACCTGCGGCCAAACCCGCAGAAGGGCTCTTCAGCAAGAAGAACCGCAAGCTGATCACCGATCCGCTGAATGATAACAACCCCATTACCGTTCAGGTACTGGGCATCTGCTCGGCATTGGCCATTACCGTGAAAGTGCAGAACGCGGTGGTGATGAGCCTGAGCGTGCTGGCCGTGGTGGTGGTGGGCAACATGGTGATCAGTGCCCTTCGCAACCTGATCCCCGGACGTATCCGCATCATCGCCCAACTGGTCATCGCCGCAGGCTTGGTGACACTGGTTGACATCGTTCTGAAGGCCTATGTGTACGATGTGAGCAAGCAAGTGGGTGTGTATGTCGGTCTGATCATTACGAACTGCATCCTCATGGGTCGCTATGAGGCTTTCGCGATGGGCAACAAAGTGTGGCCCAGTGCGCTCGATGGCCTTGGCAATTCACTTGGCTATGCGTGGATCCTCGTTGTGGTCGGTATCGTTCGCGAACTCACTGGTTCCGGTTCCATCATGGGCTTGCGGGTCATTCCGGAAAGCGTCTATGCCTCTTCGGGTGGTGCCTACTTCAACAACAACATGATGATCCTCCCGCCCATGGCGCTGGTCATTGTGGGGATCATTATCTGGATCCAGCGCTCGCGTAATACCAAGCTCATTGAGCAAGCCTAAGCACGAAGCACCATGAACCTCGTAAACATCTTCGTCAAGGCGATCTTCATCGACAACATGATCTTCGCCTACTTCCTGGGCATGTGCTCGTACCTCGCCGTGAGCAAGACGGTGAAGACGGCTCTTGGCCTTGGTGCAGCGGTGATCTTCGTGCTCGGTGTCACCGTGCCTGTGAACTATCTGCTTGAGAACTACGTCCTTAAGGCCGGAGCGCTGAGCTGGATGGGAGCTGGCTTCGCAGAAGTGGACCTGAGCTTTCTCGCTTTCATCATGTTCATTGCCGTTGTGGCCGCTATTGTGCAACTCGTGGAGATGATCGTGGAGAAGTTCGCCCCTGCGCTCTATGGTGCGCTGGGCATCTTTCTCCCGCTGATCGCTGTGAACTGCTCCATTCTGGGTGGAGCCCTCTTCATGCAGGAGCGCCAGTACAGCAATGTTGCGGAGGCTACCAGTTTTGCCGTGGGCAGCGGAGTCGGGTGGTTCCTGGCCATCGTGGCCATTGCCGCCATTCGTGAAAAGCTGCGTTACAGCGATATCCCTGCACCGCTCCGCGGACTGGGCATCACGTTCATTCTTACCGGCCTGATGGGTATTGCCTTCATGGCCTTTATGGGAATCAAGATCTGATCCACGACCATGGGTTCGACCATCCTCATCACCCTGGCGGTCTTTTTGATCGTCACCCTGCTGCTCGTCAGCATCCTGTTATACGCCAAGACCAAGCTCTCGCCGAGCGGTCTGGTCAAGATCCGTATCAATGGCGAAAAGACCATTGAAGTGGCGGCCGGAAGCACCCTGCTAAGCACGCTCAGCGAACAGAAGATCTTCCTGCCCAGCGCCTGCGGCGGTGGTGGAACCTGTGCCATGTGCAAGTGCCAGGTGCTGGAGGGTGGCGGCGAGATCCTGCCCACCGAAGCGCCCTACTTCAGCCGAAAGGCGATCGCCGACAAGTGGCGTCTGGGTTGCCAGGTGAAGGTGAAGCAGGACATGGACATCAAGGTGCCTGAAGAGATCTTCGGCATCAAGAAGTGGGAATGCGAAGTGGTGAGCAACTACAACGTGGCCAGCTTCATCAAGGAATTCGTGGTGAAGTTGCCTCCCGGTGAGCACCTGCACTTCGAGGCTGGTGGATACATCCAAGTGGACGTGCCCCCGGTTGATGTGGACTTCAAGGATATCGATATCACGGCGCACCCCGAGCTACAGGCACTTGGCCGCGACCCCATGGATTTCAAGGGCGAGTGGGACAAGTACAAGCTCTGGGACCTGAAGATGAAGAACCCAGAGCCCATCTTCCGTGCGTACTCCATGGCGAACCACCCTGCCGAGGGGAACATCGTGATGCTGAACATCCGTATTGCCACGCCACCCTGGGACCGCGCCAAGAACGGGTGGATGGACGTGAACCCGGGTATCTGCTCCAGCT
>CAZQFG010000029.1:0-24206 GCA_964592515.1 uncultured Chryseobacterium sp.
AGCCTTGTGCGTGAAGTTCTAAGCGCTTAGTCCTTCTTCTCGGGCACCAGCACGAAGATGTCCTCGTTGTCGCGCTTCATCAAATAGCGCTCACGGGCGAATTTCTCCAGCAGTTCGGTGTTGCTGCTCAGTTCGTTCAGTTGTTCGCGCGTTTTCACGATCTCCGCAGCGTACCATTCCTGCTGGTCGCGCATCCGACCCAGTTCCCGATGGTTCTTCCACGTGGTCCACAGGTCGTTTTGGTCGAACAGGGCCACCCATGCGACCAGACCTAACACCACGGCACCATAGCGGTTGCGTAGACGGGTGGGCACGTATTGCAGCAGCTTTTTCACGGACACGAAAGTACCAGTGCTACGAACCATAACGCGTGTTGCTGTCGGGTGCGTATTCCACGATCACGTGTTCGGTCACGGGCAGGGTCATTCGGCGCCACGCTTACCCAGTTCCAGGACCTCCAGGTCCTTGGGGCGGCCATCGGCCAGGGTGAACCGCAGCACCGTACGCATCTGATGCCAGCCGTGCCGCCCGGCCGCGCCAGGGTTCATGTACAAGCAGTTCAACTTCGGGTCGTACTGGACCAGGCAGATGTGCGAATGGCCGCAGATGAAAAGGTCGGGAGGGGAGGTGAGCAATTCGTTCAACACCCCCCGGTCGTAGCGGGGTGGCCGCCCGCCGATGTGCGTCATCCATACACGGACGCCGCCCACGGTGAGCCGCACATGCTCCGGGAAGGCGCCACGCGTGGGCGCATCGTCGATGTTGCCGAACACGGCCCGCAGCGGCTTGTCCGGGAACCAGCTCCGGAGCTCGTCCGACACGTGCAGCCCGCCGATGTCGCCCGCATGCCAGATCTCGTCGCACTGGTTGAAATGTTCCCGCAGTTTCGGGTCCAACCAGCCGTGCGTGTCGCTCAATAGTCCGATGCGTGACATGGCCGCAAAGATGCGCACCTTCGGCCGAGCCCGCCTTCGCAGGTACCTTTGCGCCCGTTTCAGCAGCCCCCATGGTAGGGTGACCCAGAACGCAAGGCCCGGCATGCCCCGCTATTTCCTCGAGCTCGCCTATAATGGCACCGCATATCGCGGCTGGCAGAACCAGCCCGTGGCACCCAGCGTGCAGGCCGAAGTGGAGCGGGCCCTGCGGTTCACCCTGCACTTGGATAAGGTGAACGCCGTCGGCTGTGGTCGCACCGATACCGGGGTGCATGCATCTCGCTATTTCCTGCACTTCGATGTGCCTGATGACCGGGATATCGGTGAGCGTTTCGTGTTCAGCTTGAACAGCCTGATGCCCAAGGATATCGCCGTGTACCGGATCATTCCGGTGGCGGATGATGCACATGCCCGGTTCAGTGCCACGGAGCGCGGCTATGCCTACCGCATCCATGTCAACAAGGACCCTTTTCTGCAGGGTCGTTCTCACCAGTTGCACCCCGCCCTCAACGTGGACCACATGAACGCGGCCTGTGAAGTGCTCATCGGTCGACAGGATTTCAGCAGCTTCTGCAAGGCGGGCAGCGATGCGAAGACCATGCTCTGCGATGTGCGTGAGGCACATTGGCAACACGTGGAGAACGGCTACCTCTTTCGGATCAAGGCCGACCGGTTCCTCCGCAACATGGTGCGGGCCGTGGTGGGCACCTGCATCCGCATTGGCAAGGGCCACGAGACCGTCGAGCACATGGCGGAGGTACTGGCCGCCAAGGATCGAGGGGCAGCGGGCAAGTCAGCACCGGCCTGCGGACTTTACCTGGAACATGTGGTCTATCCCTTCCTGGAGACCGGAACGCGCCCGCTTAATACCGGACTGAACTGATGAGCGCTCCCGCAACACAAGGCAAGGCCTTTGACCGTAAGCTTTTCGGGCGGGTGTTCGCGTTCACCAAGCCCTATCGACGCATCTTCTGGGTCACGTTCGTGCTCACCATCCTGTTGGCGGCACTGGGAGTGGTGCGCCCTCTGCTGATGGGCGACATGATCGATGACCATGCATTGACCGGCGATACACGAGGTCTGCTTTATGTGACCCTTGTGGTGTGCGCGCTCCTCATCATCGAGACCGTGATCCAGTTCTACCAGGCCTACTGGACCGCATGGTTGGGGCAGGCCGTCACCTTCGATCTGCGCCAAAAGCTCTATGCCAAGGTGATGGGCTTCAAGCTCCGGTACTTCGACCGAACACCCATCGGCACGCTGGTCACCCGCGTGATCAGCGACATCGAGACCATCGACGACATCTTCTCCCAAGGCCTGCTCATGATCATGGGCGACATCCTGAAGCTGGTGGTGGTAGTGGTGGTGATGTTCGTGGTGAACTGGAAATTGGCCTTGCTCAGCATGGTGCCGATCCCTCTTTTGCTGTGGAGCACCAACATCTTCAAGAACAGCATCCAGAAGAGCTTCCAGGATGTGCGAACACAGGTGGCGCGGCTGAATGCATTCGTGCAGGAGCACATTCAGGGAATGGCCATTGTGCAGCTGTTCGGGCGTGAGAAGCAGGAATACGCGAAGTTCCAGGCCATCAACAAGGAACATCGGGCGGCGCATATCCGCAGCGTGCTGGCCTACAGCATCTTCTTCCCAGTCGTTGAGATCCTCAGTGCCATCTCGCTGAGCTTTCTTGTGTGGTGGGGGGTGAAGGACGTGCTGGCCGGTGTGGCCACGGTGGGAGAGGTGTTCGCGTACATCCTGTTCATCAACATGTTGTTCCGGCCCATCCGCCAACTGGCCGACCGCTTCAATGTGCTGCAGATGGGCATGGTGGGCAGCGAACGCGTGTTCAAGGTGCTGGACACGCAGGCCGCCATTGCCGACGAAGGCACCTACACCACCAACGATCTGCGCGGCGACATCCGCTTCGATGGGCTCTGGTTCGCCTACGAGGAGGATGACTTCGTGCTGAAGGACATCAGCTTCGAGGTGAAGGCCGGTGAAATGGTGGCCTTGGTGGGGGCCACGGGCTCCGGCAAGAGCTCCATCATCAATGTGCTTAGCCGGGCCTACGAGTTCCAGAAGGGAGCGGTGCTGTTGGATGGCCACGACATCCGGGACTACCGGCAGGATGAACTGCGCCGCAGTATCTCCGTGGTGTTGCAGGATGTGTTCCTGTTCAGTGATACGGTACACAACAACATCACCCTGAACGACCCCTCCATTACCCGCCAAGCCGTGGAAGAGGCGGCCAAGGAAGTGGGTGCGCACGAGTTCATCATGCGCCTGCCTCAAGGCTACGATACCGAGGTGCGCGAGCGTGGGGGCATCCTCAGCGTGGGGCAGCGACAGCTCATCGCGTTCATCCGGGCCTGTGTGCACCACCCGCGTGTATTGGTGCTCGACGAGGCCACCAGCAGTGTGGACAGCATCAGCGAGCAGCTGATCCAGCAGGCCACCGAGCGCATTACAAAAGGGCGCACCAGCATCGTCATCGCCCACCGCCTAAGCACCATCCAGAACGCGGACCGCATTATGGTGCTCGACAAGGGCCGGATCATTGAGCAGGGCCACCACCAGGAACTTTTGGCCCAGAACGGCGCCTACCGCAAGCTCTACGACCTGCAGTTCCGGTAGGGATACCAACGGTTCATCACGTGGGTGGTTTTTTCTATCCTGCGGACAACTGATCGGGGGGTTGTGGCGTCATCTTTACCGGAACGCCCTATTCCATTGATCATGAGTTCATTGCGCCACCTCTTGTTCGCGGTACTGCCTCTGGCTGTTGCCACCCCCGGAACTGCCCACGAGCACGAACACGGACATGCCTCGAGCCCTGTTGAGTATGTGTTGAACAAAGGCCAGTGGCCCGCACATGTGCTCTACCGCACCAACGTACCTGGCGCTGTGGCTTTTTTAGAACGCAATGCCATCACTTGGGTAAAGTACGACGAGGCGATCTATGCGTGGATGCACGATAGCCATCAGCTATCCCCGCAGGAGGTGGCCGCGAAGACCTGGAATGGACATGCCTGGCGCATGTCCTTCGTGGGTGGTCAGCTCGCACCGGAAGTAGTGGCCGACAAGCGTGTCCAGAGCTATCACAACTACTTCATTGGCAATGAGCCATCCAAATGGGCTGGTCGTGTGCCGCTCTTCGAGGAAGTGCGCTACCGTTCTGTATGGCCTGGCGTTGACGTGCGTTTTCATGGTGGGGAGGGTTCCATGAAGTACGACCTTGAGCTGGTACCTGGTGCCGATCACCGGACGATCGTGCTCGGTTTCGATGGCCTGGACGGGCTTTACGTGGATGGCGATGGTGATCTCGTTATGCGCACTTCGGTTGGTGAGGTGCGGGAACTGGCCCCTGTAAGCTTCTATGCCGATGGCGCGAAGGAGGCCGTGCCGTGCCGGTTCGTGGTGAACAATGGCCGTGTGACCTTCGCATTCCCGCAGGGCTACGACCATGCTCGTGCGCTGGTGATCGATCCGGTACTGATCGCATCCACCTTGTCAGGTGCCACGGGTGCCAGCAACTACGGGCATTGTGCCACCTACGATGATGCGGGGAACATCTACTCCGGTGCGCGCAACTTCGGTCCTAGCTATCCCGCAACGGTGGGTGCGTTCCAGACCACCATGGGTGGCGGCGGTACGGATATCTCCATCAGCAAGTACAGCCCAGATGGTAGCACACTGATCTATGCCACGTATCTCGGCGGAAGCAGCGGTGAGAACCCGCACAGTATGGTGGTCTCGGCTGAACAGGAGCTTTGTGTGCTCGGCTCCACCGATTCGCAGAACTTCCCCCTTACGGCCACGGCCTTCGACAATACGTTCTCGAGCACCGAGATCACCGTTACGCGGTTCACGGCGGATGGTGCGGCCCTGGTGGGTTCGACCTTCGTGGGCGGAAGCGGTGTCGATGGTCTGAACAACATGTTCGGTAACTACGGTGAGACCTACCGTGGCGAGATCTTCCTGGATGCGGCCGGGAACATGCTTATCGCCAGCTTCACTTCCTCGACCGACTTTCCGACCATCGCAGGTGCCTTCCAGACCACCCTTGGCGGAGGACAGGACGGTGTGGTGTTCTCACTTCCTCCTGCATGCAATACCCTGCTCTGGAGCACTTACCTGGGTGGTTCGCAGGGCGACAATGCGCTCGGTCTGCGTATCGGTGCAGCGGGTGATATCGTAGTGACCGGTCAGACCGAGAGTTCCAACTTTCCAGTGACAGCCGGTACCTACCAGACCACGCTGCAGGGTGGCCGGGATGGTTATGTGGTGCGCTTGGCGCCCGGTGCAACGGCCATGCAAAGCGGTACCTTCTTCGGAACACCCAGCGCTGACCGACCTTATTTCCTGGACCTCGATCTTGACGACAATGCCTGGATCTATGGCCAAACAGAAGGCACTATCACCATTCAACCTGCCGGTACCTACGGCCAGGCAGGCGGTTCCATCTTCATTGCCAAGTTGACCGCTAACCTTTCGGCAGCACCCGTTCAGACCACCATTGCCGCTACGGGTGGTTGGGGTGGGAATGAAACAGCGCCCGTGGCCTTCCTTGTGGACGTTTGCGATAACATCTACATCTCCGGCTACAACTCCGCATCGGGCCTGCCCACAACGGCCAATGCACTGTATACCACTGGTTCCTTCTATCTCGCCGCGTTCGAGCCCGACATGGCCAACATCCTGTTCGGGACCTATTACGGAGGCAGCCACGTGGATGGCGGCACCAGTCGGTTCGACAAGAACGGGATCGTTTACCAAGGGGTGTGCAGCGGAGGAGGTTTCCCCACCACCTCTTGGGCGCATGCCACCACACAAAGCATTGGTTGGGACATCGGGGTCTTCAAGATCGATTTTGGTGTGGCCGGTGTGAACGCTGCCGGTGCCAGTGCCATCAACACGGGTTGTGCGCCCATCAGTGTTGATTTCTCCAACGCCAGCTCTGGTGATACCTGGTTGTGGGACTTCGGTGATGGTTCGCCGGAAGTGGAGGCTTTCGAGCCAAGCCACACCTACACCGAGCCCGGTGATTACCTCGTGCGCCTGATCGCCATGGATTCCCTGGCCTGCAACCTGGCGGATACGGTCTACTTCCCGATCACCATTGGTGCACAACAACCCATTGCAGCTGCGCTTACCTGGGACCAGGCCGCTGATTGCACACAGCTATTGGTCACGGCGCAGAACCAGAGCACGGGCGAGCCCTTGGACCATATCTGGCAGATGGGCGATGGCACTACGTACGAGGCTGATGACATTACACACGTATTCACCACCCCCGGTACTTACGACGTGATGCTGATCGCCTTTGATCCCACGGGATGCAGCCAGAGCGATACCGTGGTGGTGCCCATCACCGTGGAGCCCATCTCGTTCGCGTTCGATATTCCCGACATGGCCAAATGCGATGGTGTGCCTGTGCTGTTGGATGCCGGTGCTTTTCCTGGCGATTATATCTGGAACACCGGCGCCACCACTTCATCCATTGTGGCTGATGAGATCGGGGAGTACTGGGTGACCATCTCGAACAGCGCTGGTTGCGTGGGCACCGATACATTGGAGGTATTCCCTACACCGGACTATGAACTGTCCTTTGAAGCAATGACCTGCCCCGGTGTGAAAGTGCCGCTTAACATCCCGCTGGACGGAGCACTGTCATACGCCTGGGGCAATGGTGCCACCACTCGGCTCATCGAGGTTGAAGGCGTCGATTCAGCGTACGTTTTTCAAGTCGTCGATCAGTACGGATGTGTGTTCCAGGATACAGCGCGTGTCACTCTTTATGATGCCGATGTGCAACTGTTCGCGCCTAATGCGTTCTCCCCGAACGACGACGGCTTGAACGATGTGTTCCAGATCCTGGGCTACGGCGAGAACAAGACGGAACTGACCATCTACAACCGCTGGGGCGAACAACTGTACACCACCAACTCGCTGGCGAAGCCATGGGATGGCCGCTACAAGGGCTCATTGGTGAAGAACGATGTCTACGTGTACGTGCTGAAGTATACCGGCACCTGCACCGGCTCCAAGGAGCAATCCCAGATCGGCCATGTCATGGTCGTACGGTGAGGTTGAAGTGTTTTTGAAACCCGATAGGAAAGCAGAGACCATGATGCGTCAGATGATCCGATCCACCTGTATGCTGGCCCTTTTGGCCGCCACCACCAGTGCGTTCGCACATGGCCACGACCATGGCAATGAGCCACACACGGCACCATTCATCCTGAACAAGGGACAGTGGAACGGTAGCTTCCTCTACAAGGCCGAGGTGGGACCGCTGGCCCTGTTCATGGGCAGCGAGGGTCTTACTTGGTCGTTGTTGCAACCTGACTTTGCAGCGGTGATCCACGACGCAAGCCACAGGTCCGATAATGCCCCTGTGCTGAAAGGCCATGCGTGGCGAGTGCGGTTCGAGGGCGCATCGCAACCCCGTTTGGAACCGATGCATCAGGCCGGTCATGCCAACAACTACTTCCTCGGCAACGACCCCCAGCGTTGGCAAAGCAATGTGCCCTTGTTCGAGGAGGTGGCCTATCGCGGCATATGGCCCGGTGTGGACATGCGGATGTACCTGCACGATGGTCATTTCAAGTATGATATCCTGCTTGCACCTGGTGCCGATGCACGGGCCATTGGCCTGCGCTACGATGGCCTGAACGACCTGCGCATCGATGCGCAGGGAAGATTGGTGTTCACCACCTCGGTAGGCGAAGTGGTGGAGGAGGCGCCGATAGCTTGGTACGGCGATGCGCCATCGGAGCGTGTGGAGTGCCGCTATGTGCTGAAGGGCAATGTGCTCGGTTTCGAAGTGATCGGCGCGGATCGCTCACGCGCCATCGTAATCGATCCCACGCTCATTGCAGCAACACTGTCCGGTTCCACGGCCACCAATTACGGCCACTGCGCTACCTACGATAACGATGGGAATATCTACACGGGTGCCATCTCCTTTGGTCAAGGCTATCCTACCACAACGGGTGCATTTCAATCCCCATACGGAGGTGGGGGAACGGACATCGCGGTCTCGAAGCTCGACCCGTTCGGCACTACGCTCTTGTTCGCCACGTACCTCGGGGGCAACGACGGGGAGTATCCCCATTCGTTGGTGGTCGACAATGACTTCCACCTATGGGTATATGGAAGCTCTTCTTCCGCCAACTATCCGGTAACTGCAGGTGCGTACGGCACCACACTGTCCGGAGGCGTGGATATCGTAGTGACCAAATTGGCAACGAACGGACAGACCTTGGTAGGCTCCACGTTCCTCGGCGGCGCGCAGAACGATGGACGCAACAGTTTCACGAGCAACTACGGTGATCAGTATCGTGGTGAGATCATCACGGACAATGCTGGGAATGCCTTCGTCGCATCCTGCTCCAGTTCACCGGATTTCCCGGTTTCAGCCGGAGCCTTTCAATCCACTTTGGGCGGTGCGCAGGATGGTGTGGTCTTCAGCCTGGACCCTACTCTGACGCAGCTGCGTTGGAGCACTTATCTGGGTGGTTCAGCAGGTGACATGGCCTTCGGGGTGAAGGTTGCTGGTAATGGAAGTGTGGTTGTTGGTGGCGGCACGTCCTCGGCCAACTTCCCGATCGGTGCTGGAGCCTACCAATCCACCATTACAGGTGGAAGCGATGCGTTCATGGTAAGGCTTGATGAGAACGGGGCTTCGGCACTTGCCAGCACGTTCTGGGGTACTACCGGCAACGAATCGGCCTTTTTCCTGGACCTTGATGGGGCGGACAATGTGTACATCTATGGCCAGACCAATGGAACAGTGACCGTGCAACCCACCGGCACCTATGGCCTCTCCAATGGCACCGCGTTCATTGCCAAGTTCGACCCCCAATTGTCCAATGCGCTTGTGACCACGGCGGTCGGTACGGGTGGCTTTGGCAACGCTTTGGTACCTGTTGCGTTCCTGGTGGACCTGTGCAACAACATCTATATCTGCGGCTACTCGGCAGCGACCGGCCTGCCCGTGACCGATGATGCATTGTATACTTCGGGCGGTTTCTACCTGGCCGTGTTCGAGCCCGATGTCGTAGGTCTTCGTTACGGCACCTATTACATCGGTGCGGGCCACGTGGATGGTGGTACGAGCCGCTTCGACAAGAACGGTGTGGTGTATCAGGGCGTGTGCACCAGCGGTGGATTCCCCACAACGCCGGGAGCTTGGGCCCCCAACCAGACCTCCAGTTGGGATATCGGTGTGTTCAAGATCGATCTGGAGCAGGCCGGGGTACAGGCCAATGTGAGCGTCAACTCCAGCTATGGGTGCGTTCCGGCGACCCTCACCTTCAATGCGCAGGGTAACGCACCGAACTACATCTGGGACATGGGTGATGGATCGCCCACCCAAACAGGCAGCAGTGTTACGCACACCTACACTGTTGCAGGCACGTACACGATCATGCTGATCGGTTGGGACAGTACGTCCTGCAACAGCAGTGATACCGCGTACACATCGATCAATATCCTCGACCCTTCCCAGCTCACTCCCTCGTTCGATGCGGTGCCCCTGAGCAGTTGCGATGGCTACGGTGTTCAACTGACCAATACCAGCGTGGGCGGCACCTCCATCTCCTGGGCCTTTGGTGATGGCGGCACGTCAACCCAACAGACACCATTCCACACGTATGAGTTGCCAGGCACCTACGAAGTGGTCCTGACTGTGACCGATGGACTTTGCAACGCGACAGGTACGGCGACCCAGACCATTGAAATACCGCCGGCGACCTTGGAATATGAGCTCGCTTCGCCGGTCCCTTTATGTCCGGGTGGTACGGTCTTGTTGAATGCGGGTGCCGGTTACGATAGTTACGATTGGTCCACCAGCGAGCAGGCGCAGATCATCACTGTGAGCGAGGTCGGTGTATACTCGATCACTGTGACCGATGGCTTTTGCACGGGCAGCAGCAGCATTGAAGTGGTAGCGATACCATTGCCTGCGCTTTTGGCTGACTGGCGTGTATGCGCCGGGGAGGAAGTGGTTCTTTCGCCGGGTGTTACCGTCAGCGAGATCCTTTGGAACACAGGGTCGTCACAGATCTCCATTCCCGGTGTAGAGGGTACCTATTGGTTCACGGCCGTTGATGCGAATGGTTGCACTTTCCGCGATACGGTCGACGTGGTGCGCATTCCCCCCACGGAGGGCATCAACTTCATCCCGAACGTGTTCACGCCCAATGGTGATGGGTTGAATGATGAGTTCAGGGTGGATGCTCCAGGACTGAAGGAGTTCAACATGGAGGTGTTCAACCGCTGGGGTCAATCAGTGTTCGCCACTACCAGTGTGGACCGCGGTTGGCGCGGTGGTCTGGACAATGGTTCTTCTGCCGTACCGGATGGCACCTACTTCTATATCATCAGCTTCAAGGATGAATGTTCCAATGAGCCCGAAGGGACCCGCACGGGACATGTGACCTTGCTGAGGTGATCGATGGTTACACAATGAACGACAAGGGCGGCCAGGCCGCCTTTGTCGTTCATTGGAGGTCCGCCTTGTCTTGCGTGCCAGTGATTATCTTGCCCAGACCATGAGACCGCAAATCCTTCTCGCCACGTTAGTATCGTTCTGTCCCTTGGCCCTGCTCGCTCACGGACATGAGCATGACCACGGTAGCACTGGCCTGGAGTTCCACGGGAACAAAGGGCAATGGCCAGCGCAGGTGCTGTACCGCGCTCGCACGGCCGGTGGTGCAGTGTTCGTTGAGCGGTCGGCCTTTACACATGTGTTGCAGAGCGGTGGACCCCAACATGCCAGTGCTCCCGGCGCAGTTCACGAACCATGGCGGGAACATGCCTATCGTGTGCATTTCGTGGGTGGCCGTGCCCAACAGCACAAGGGCGTAGAGACCAGGCCGCACTATGCCAATTACTTTCTCGGCAACGATCCTTCGCGCTGGGCCTCGCAAGTGGCCGTTCATGGTGGTGTTGAACTGTTCGGCGTCTATCCGGGTATCGATATGCACATTGCAGGTACCAGTGGCCTCAAGTATGATTGGGTGGTGGCCCCCGGCGCCGATGCATCACTGATCCGTATGCGGTTTGAAGGGCAGGACAAGGTGGAAGTGAAGGATGGACTTGTTTACGTGACCACCACCGCTGGTACCGTTATCGAGCAGCGGCCCGTGGCTTGGACCGAGCGCGCTGGACAACGCGTTCCGGTACCGTGTGAGTACGTATTGGATGGCGATGTGGTGTACTACACCTTCCCCAAGGGCTACGATCACACCGCCCGTCTGGTCATCGATCCCACGGTGGTCTTCAGTAGTTACAGCGGCAGCACCGGTGATAATTTCGGGTTCACCGCCACCTACGATGCCAGCG
The DNA here is from genome assembly GCA_964592515.1 of uncultured Chryseobacterium sp. Classification (GTDB taxonomy): domain Bacteria; phylum Bacteroidota; class Bacteroidia; order Flavobacteriales_F; family PHOS-HE28; genus PHOS-HE28. Next base: position 11,286 of record CAZQFG010000029.1, read on the forward strand.
GCCACTTGTACGGCGGTGGCATGGTGCGCAGCAGTGGTTACCCGGTGACCCTGGGCGTGGTGCAAGCGGCCTATAGTGGTGGGGAGAACGATATCGCCGTTTCCAAGTTCACGCCTTCGGGCAATACGCTGGTGTGGAGCACCTACATCGGGGGCTCCTCCAACGAAGTGCCACACAGCATGGTGGTGAGCAGCAGCAATGAGCTGTATATCCTGGGCACATCCAACTCCAGCAACTTCCCAACTACGTCGGGCGCATGGGCCAATGGGTTCAATGGAGGTGTCAATCCTCCCTTCGCCGTTACCTCTTATGGATTCAGCTACACCAATGGCTGCGATATCGTAGTGGTACACTTGAACAGCACGGCCACCGGGCTTATCGGATCAACCTTCGTGGGCGGTTCAGGGAACGATGGCCTTAACCAAGTGGTGCCCACCAATCGCAACTACGGCGATCCGTTCCGCGGCGAGATCATCCTGGACCTTGAAGAGCAGCCTGTGGTGGTGACCAGTACGTCGAGCACCGGACTGTTCACCACGCCCGATGCTGTGCAGACCGAGCTGGCCGGTGGTGGGCTCGATGCCTATGTGTTCCGCATGGACCCGTTCCTTACGAACATGCTGTGGGCAACGTACTACGGCGGAACGGGTGTGGATGCGGGTTTCGGCGTGCAGACCTCAAGCACAGGTGAGGTGTACATCACCGGCGGCACCACCAGTACCGATCTGCCATTCGCCGGTTCACCGGCTTTTGCGGGCAACAATGGCGGTACCGATGGATTCATTGCACGCTTCCATCCAACGGGGGCACCGCTGCTTTCCACCACCTACGTGGGTACTTCGGACTTTGATCAGAGCTATTTCATTCAGTTGAACACGGCCGATGACGTGTTCGTGGTGGGCCAGACCACCGGTCCGTATCCCATTTCTCCCGGTAGGTACAACAACCCCAACGCCACGCAGTTCCTGCACAAGTTCAGTGGTGATCTGTCCACCTCGCAATGGAGCACGCGCATTGGTGGTGCAGGCAACGAGAACGTATCCCCATCGGCATTCCTCGTCAGCATCTGTGGGCAGATCTATTTCAGTGGATGGGCGGGAAGTACCAATGCGTTCGGCTCTGCTGGTCTGTCGAGCAGCACCCTCGGATTGCCTGTTACGCCTGATGCCTACCAAAGCACCACGAACGGAAGTGATTTCTACCTGATGCTGCTGGAACAGGAGGCCACCTCGCTCGCCTATGCCACCTTCTTCGGCGGTTCGTCCAGCGAGCACGTGGATGGCGGCACCAGTCGCTTCGACAAGAACGGCATCGTGTACCAGGCGGTGTGCGCGGGTTGCCAGGGATTGGGCTATCCCACAACGCCAGGCGTTTGGAGCAGCACCAACAACAGCACGAACTGTAACCTGGGGGTGTTCAAGATCGATTTTGAACAAGCAGTGCAGGTGCAGATATCGGCCAGCACGGGTAGCCTCACACTTTGCCTTGATGATCCTGCTGTGTTCAATGCGGTGGGAACGGCCAATACCTGGATCTGGGATGTGGGCGATGGCTCTCCGACATTGACGGGTCAGACCGTAGCGCACCAGTACACTGCAGCGGGGGAGTATGAGGTGATGCTCGTGGGCATTGATAGCGCCTCATGCAATCTTACGGATACGGCCTTCGCTACCGTGAGCGTAGTGGCACCTGCGGATCTAAGACCTCAGTTCGAGGCCGTGCCCTCCGGTGATTGTGATGCGTTCAGCGTGGAACTGTTCAACACCAGCACAGGTACCAACACCTTTTATTGGCAGTTCGGTGATGGTGGTACTTCCACGCAGACCAATCCAGTGCATGCCTATGCTGCGCCAGGTGTTTACGACATTATCCTCGGGGCCATTGACCTCATTTGCCCGGATACGGCCTATCAGACCTTGGCCGTGCCCGTGACCATTCCCGGCGTAACTCTTGATCTGCCGTCGCCGGTCGCATTGTGCAACGGGTCCAATTTGTTACTGAATGCCGGTAGCGGATATGACACGTATTTGTGGTCTACGGGTGATGAAGCCATGATGATCACGGTATCGGAGCCGGGAAGCTATTCGGTCGTGGTGACCGATGGATTCTGCATTGGCGCAGATACCATCGACGTGGTTGAGCAGCCACAGCATCCCGCATTGCCCGATGTGGCGATCTGCCCTGGTGACAGTGCGACTCTTTCGCCTGGTGCACCGGTCCAGGATATCGTGTGGAACACCGGCGCCGAGACACCCGAGCTGGAAGTGGAGGTGGAGGGAGATTATTGGTTCGATGCCACTGACCAGTATGGCTGTGCATGGACGGACACGATCCAGGTGGTCATTCTTGCCGATGCTTCCGGCGACCCCATCATCCCGAACGTGTTCACACCGAACGGCGACGAGTTCAATAACATGTACCTGATAGAAGGGGTGGATGCGGCGGAGTTCTCGCTGGAGATCTACAACCGTTGGGGCATGAAGGTCTTCGCCTCCACAAACCCTTCGAAGGGCTGGAACGGCAAGCTGGACAACGCTGGCGAAGTGGTCCCTGAGGGCACGTACTACTATGTGCTCACCTTCAAGGACGATTGTGCGCGGATCCCGAAGACCACACGCACCGGGCACGTCACCTTGTTGCGCTGATCAGCCCAGCGATGTACGCAGGTAGTGGCCGGTGTGCGAACCGCTGTGTTCGGCCAGTCCTTCGGGAGTGCCTTCATATACCAGCGTACCACCGCCATCGCCGCCTTCGGGACCCAGATCGATAACGTGGTCGGCGCATTTGATCACCTCGGTGTTGTGCTCGATCACGATAAGGCTGTGGCCATTGTCGATCAACATGCCGAACGCCTTCAACAGCTTGGCGATGTCGTGGAAGTGCAGGCCAGTGGTGGGCTCATCGAAGATGAAGAGCGTTGGCTTCTCATCCTGCCCTTTTGTGAGGAAGCTGGCCAGCTTGATGCGTTGGGCCTCACCGCCTGAGAGCGTGCTGCTGCTCTGGCCGAGCTTCACATAGCCGAGGCCGGTCTCCTGCAAGGGCAGCAATTTGGCCACTATGCGGGCGGCCGCTGTGGAGGCACTGCTGTGTTCTTTGAAGAAGGCGATCGCATCGTCCACCGTGAGGTCGAGGATCTCGGCCACATCCTTTCCGCCGAAGCGTACGTCCAGGATCTCCTCCTTGAACCGTTTCCCTTTGCAGGCATCGCAGGTCAAGCTGATGTCTGCCATGAACTGCATTTCGATGTGTACCTGGCCTTCGCCCTGGCAGATCTCGCAACGGCCTCCATCCACATTGAAGCTGAAGTAGCTCGGTTTGTAGCCGCGCACCTTGGCGATGTCAACGTCGCTGTATAACTGCCTGATCTCGTCCCACGCCTTCACATAGGTCACCGGGTTGCTGCGGCTGCTGCGGCCAATGGGGTTCTGGTCCACCAGTTCCACGGCCTGTATCCGCTTCAGGTCACCTTCCAGCGCTTTGTGCTCTCCGGGCCGTTCACTGAAGCCGTCCAGCTCGCGTTTAAGGGCAGGGTAAAGGATGCGCTTCACCAGCGTGGTCTTGCCACTGCCGCTAACGCCAGTCACAACCGTGAGCATGTGCAGCGGGAAGGCCACATCGATGTTCTTCAGGTTGTGCTCTGCGGCGCCCCGTAACATTAGCTTGTCCTTAACAGGCTTGCGGCTCTTGGGAGTGGGGATCACTTCGCGGCCTGTGAGGTATCGTGCCGTAAGGCTGTCGCTCTTCACCAGGTCGGCGTGCGTTCCGCTGAACACCACCTGTCCGCCATGCGATCCGGCGAAGGGCCCCATGTCGATGATGTGGTCCGCGGCCCGCATCACTTCCTCATCGTGCTCCACCACGATCACGGTGTTGCCGAGATCGCGTAGCTTCTTCAGCACGCTGATGAGCCGTTCGGTGTCGCGTGGATGCAGCCCGATGCTCGGCTCGTCGAGAATGTACATGCTGCCCACCAAGCTGCTGCCCAGCGATGTGGCCAGGTCGATGCGCTGTGTCTCGCCACCGCTCAGGGTATTGCTGCGCCGTTCCAGCGTCAGGTAGCCCACACCCACGTCCACCAGGTATTGCAGGCGGTTGGTGATCTCCTTGAGCAGGCGTGCGGCAATACGTTGGTCCTGCTCGTTCAGGCGCAGGTCCTGGAACACACGCAGGCAGTCGGCGATGGGCATCCGCACCAGTTGGGTGATGTCCCGACCATCGATCTGCACGTAACGGGCCTCCTTGCGCAACCGTGTACCCTGGCACTCCGGACAAGTGGTCTTGCCCCGGTAGCGGCTGGCCAGCACGCGATACTGGATCTTGTAGCTCTTCTCTTCCACGTACTGGAAGAACCGGTCGATTCCGGCCAAGCCCCGTGCACCTTTCCAAAGCAGGTCGCGCTGCTCGGCGTTCAATTCGCGGTAGGGGCGGTGTATGGGGAAGTCGTACTTCGCACAGTCGCGGATGAAGTGGTCCTTCCATTCGCTCAGCTTCTCACCGCGCCACGGGGCAACGCATTCCGCATACACGCTCAGGCTCTTGTCCGGTATCACCAGGTCGGCATCGATGCCGATCACACTGCCGTAGCCTTCGCATTTCGGGCAGGCACCCACAGGGTCGTTGAAGCTGAACAGGTTGGGGCTGGCCTCCTCGAAGGTCATCCCATCGGCCTCGAACTTGTCACTGAACCCCAGTTGCCGTCCGTCCTCCCCGAGCAGGATCATTTCGCCCTGGCCCTCGAAATAGGCGGTCTCGGCACTATCCGAAGCTCGGCTTTCGTTCTCGCTGTCGCCGGGGCTCACAGTCAACCGGTCCACCACCAGGAACCAAGTGCCTTTCTGGGCCTTTTTGCTCGCGAGCAGGTCTTCGATCCGGTGTACGGTCTTGCCATCGTGCACGCGCGCAAAGCCTTGCTGGTGCAGGATGTCGAAATGTTCATTGTGGCTGCGGCCCGCCGGAATGTGGATGGGGGCGAGCATCAGCACGGTGCTGCCTTCGGGGAAGCTGTTGAGGCCTGCGATCACATCGTCCACCGTATTGCGCTTCACTTCCTGCCCGCTAACAGGGGAAATGGTGCGGCCAGCGCGGGCGAAAAGCAACTTCAGGTGGTCGTACACCTCGGTGCTGGTTCCCACGGTGCTCCGCGGGTTGCTGGTCATCACCTTTTGCTCAATGGCAATGGCCGGACTGATGCCGAGGATGCGGTCCACATCGGGCTTTTCCAACCGGCCCATGAACTGGCGGGCATAGCTGCTCAGGCTTTCCACATAGCGGCGCTGGCCCTCGGCGTACAACGTGTCGAAGGCCAGGCTGCTCTTGCCGCTTCCGCTCAGGCCGGTGAACACCACCAGCTTGCCGCGGGGGATGTCCACATCCACGTTCTTCAGGTTATGCACCCGGGCGCCCTGCACACGGATCAGCCCCTGCACGGAACGGCGCACGGCATCGGCACGGTTTGTGGCCGTGGTCGCGGGTTCAGCGTTGGTTCGTGGGGCAGGCAAAGGCGGCGCGAATTTAGGCATCGGCTTGCGGGGGGCGACGGGAGGGACCTATCTTTGGAATGCTCCGGAAAGAAATTCTGCCTGCGATCACAATATCCGGTCCGCAGGCAACGTTCCTCCCTCCGTAAGCGTCTACCCAACGTTGACCCACATCGGTCTGTTCGCACGGACCACGCACCTAAATCCCCACGCGATAGCAAGGACCTCTACCCTGACATTTCCGCTCTAGTACGGACCAAATAGGGAAGGCCATGCTATCCAAGGTGCTCAACGATCAGGACCTCGTACGTCTATACCTCGAAGGCAATGAGAAAGCCTTTGAACAACTGCTACACCGCCACAAGCGCAAGGTGTGGTCCCATATCTACCTCCTTGTGCGCGATCGCGAGATCACGGAGGACCTCTTCCAGGAGGTGTTCATCAAGGTGGTGCATACCCTGAAGGGGGGCAAGTACAACGAAGAGGGCAAGTTCCTGCCGTGGGTGATGCGTATCGCCCACAATCTGGTCATCGATCATTTCCGGCGGAACAAGAAGATGCCACTGGTGCGGAGCAACGACGACCACGATGTGTTCGCCACCATTGCCCAGCCTGGCAAGAACGTGGAGCAGCGCATGGTTAACCTCCAGATCGATGAGGATGTGCGCAAGCTGATCGATCACCTGCCCGATGAACAGCGCGATGTGGTGGTCATGCGCACCTACCTGGGCATGAGCTTCAAGGAGATAGCCGACCAGACCGATGTCAGCATCAATACGGCCCTGGGACGCATGCGGTATGCGCTGATCAACATGCGCAAGATGATCCGGCAACACGAGATCCTACTGGACAAGGCTTGAGCGAGTGGTTTGCAGCAGCACGGCGGGTGTCCCTCCCCCAGGGGCGTCCGCCGTGTTGTTTTTCGTGGGGCACACAATAGGCCGGAACATGGTGCCGTTGTTCAACCAGAAACACCAAACCACGGTACATGGCCAATTCTACCCTTCGTAAGAAAACCCGCCGCGATAACAAACCCATGACCATCGAGCTTCAACCGGGTCCTCGCGACAGTTCCATCCGCTTCATCCTGGGCTATTCGAAGGCCCTGCGTGTGGTGGAAGCCCCGCCGGTCGGCACCATCGATATCGTGCTGAACTGAGCTGGAACGACCGTAACGACGAAGCCCCTTGAGCGGATCAAGGGGCTTCGTCATTCCTAGGCTATCGTTCGGTTCATAGGGCCAATTCCCGCTTGCCGATCATGCGGCCCAGATCGGGGTCCCATACTTTCAGGCGCAGACAACGGATGATCTCGCCCGGCATCAACGAGGTGGTCTTCGCCGCTTGCAGTTCGGGAATGGCATCATACACTTCCGGCAAGCGGTAAAAGGGGATGCGTGCGTTGAGGTGGTGGATGTGATGGTAACCGATGTTGCCGGTGAACCAGTGCATCACCGGGTTCATACGCATGTAGCTACTGCTGCCCAATGCTGCGTTCACGTAGCTCCAACCATCCTTGTCGGCGAAGGTGGCCGTGGGGAAGTTGTGTTGTGCATAGAAGAGGTACGCCCCCAGGCCAAGCGCGATCAATGCGGGCAGAATGAAGCCCAGCCAGAAGGAGGTCCAGCCCAGGAACACGGCAATGCCTACGCCCATCACTACGTGCAGGATGATCGCCAGCAGCGAGTCCCAATGCTTGTCGCGGTTGTTCATGAAGCTGCGCACGCACATGCCGTAGATGAACACGAAAATGTACCCGAAAGCAATGGTGAGCGGGTGGCGGGTGAAATTGTACACCGCCTTTTCTCCCCGGCTCATGGACTTGTATTTCTCCTTGGTAACGATCGGGTACGAACCGATGCTGCTGGTGTAAAGCTTGGAGTTGTGTTTGTGGTGATGGTCGTGTGACCGCTGCCAGATACTGGTGGGCGCCAGGATGAACAGGCCCCAAAGGGTCATCACCGCATCGGCGAACTTGCTGTTCTGCAGGATGGCCTTGTGCTGGTGGTCGTGGTAGATGATGAACATCCGGGCGATGGTGAGCCCGGCCAGGATGCTGCACGTTATCCGCAGCCACAGGGGCGTGGCGGGCCAGAAAATACCGAAGTACATGGCACCGAGCACAATGCCAGTGCTGAAAAGGTGCCACCAGCTCTTCCAGCGGATCTCCTTTGCGAAGGGCTTGGTCGCGAGGATCAGGTCTTTTTCGCTACGCATGTTCAAGTAACACTTCCGGGCCTCCGATGTTTCCACCGGCGGTGGGTCCAGAGCCAAAGTTCGGGATGAAGACGGATATCTTGTTCAAGTCGCCGGGTATGGATCTCGGTGATCTCCCCCTCCCGGGTGTTCCGGGGGGAGTCCACCAGGCATTCCATGGACATGACATAACGGCCTCGTTCTGGGCGGGTTATGCGAATGTAGACAATGGGTTTGTCCAGCTTTTTGGACAGTGCCTCGGTGCCCAGGAAAACGGGGGTGTCCTGGTTCAGAAAAGGCATCCAATAGCCCCTTTCCGGGGCGGGGGTCTGGTCGGCGATGAAGGCGGTGGCGGTCAGCAGGTCCTTGTCGCGCAACATGGCCTTGCTCGTTTCCCGCATGGTATACAGCCGTGTTCCATGCCGGGTACGCATGTGGTACACCAGCCGGTCGAAATGGGTGTTGGCCAACGGGTGGTATATCACATAGAGCGGGGGAATGCCGGCCTCAGCGCTGTACCGGGCACCGGCCAGCTCCCAGTTGCCGTAATGGCCCAGCACCAGGATAATGCTCCTGCCTTGTTCGGCATAGGAACGCAGCAGGTCCACATTCTCGAACCGCACCCGCTCTCGCGTTTGTTCGGGACTGATGGTCAGGGTCTTGAGGGTCTCCAGCACCAGGTCGCAGAACCAGCGGTAGAACCGGTCGGCAATGGCCTTGATCTCGGCCTCGCTCTTTTCCGGGAAACTGTTCCGCAGGTTCGTCAGCACCACATCCTTCCGGTAGCCGATCAGCCTGAACAAGATCCAGTAGATAGCGTCGCTCAACAGGTACAGCAAGGGGAATGGCAGCAGCGAAATGCCATAGATCAACGGCAATGCGACGTAGTACCCCACAGTTCCCATCCCGGTACAAAGTTACGCCCTGTTCCGGGGGCTACTTGAACAGCTCCTTCCGCCCGATCACGCTGCAGATGGGTCACTTCATCGGCTAAGCTGCTCAAGGGCGCCCGCCCCTGGGGTCCATGACGGCCCTGAGCGGCCTTCTGATCCCCAAGGTCTTCTGTTGGCGGCGCAGGTTCCGATAGGCGGATACGTCGAGCAGGAACGCAGAACGGATCTGCTCAAGTTCCTTGGCTGCTCTAACAATGTGATCGATATCTGGTTTGGTCTGTAGGTCGAAGGAGTGCTTTCGCCCGGTATCGGCAAGTACTTCTTGGAAACTGGAATGCGTCAACCAACAGAAGGACTCGATCACCCAGCAAAAGGCATGTACCCGGACTTTGACGGGAAGTCTATCATTCAGGACCCAACGCAAGGAAGTTGAGAACGACATGAGCGTTATCCCTTGAACATTTCCTTCCGACCGATCACACTACAGATCGGACATTTGCGCGCGTCATGGCCTTTTGCCGGGCAGTGTTCACGCCCGAAGTAGATGATGCGCAGGTGCAGGTCGTTCCAGGTCTCCTTGGGAAAGAGCTTCTTCAGGTCGGCCTCGGTGTGCTCCACGCTCTTTCCCGTGCTCAGGGTCCAGCGGTAGGCCAGGCGATGGATGTGGGTGTCCACGGGGAAGGCAGGCACCCCAAAGGCCTGGGCCATCACTACGCTGGCGGTCTTGTGACCCACACCGGGCAATGCTTCCAATTCGCTGAAGGTCCTGGGGACCTGGCCGCCATGCTCTTCCACGATGATCTTGGAAAGTCCATGGATGCCCTTGCTTTTCATGGGCGACAATCCGCACGGCCGGATGATGTCCTGGATCTGCTCCACGCTCAGCTTCATCATCTGCTGCGGCGTGCGCGCTTTGGCGAAGAGCAGCGGCGTGATCTCGTTCACCTTTTTGTCCGTGCACTGCGCGCTCAGCACCACGGCCACCAGCAGGGTGTAGGGGTCCTCGTGGTCCAAGGGGATGGACGTGCGTGGGTAGAGCTTGGCGAGGGTGGTGGCGACGAAGACGGCTTTCTCTTTTTTGGACGCCGGAGCCTTGGCAGTGTTGACCTTGGGGTTGGGTGCTTTGCTGGTACGGGCCATAGGTCACAAAGATCGTACGCTACCGATCACCGTTCAGGCCAGCGCATCCCTGCCGATCCGCTCCTTCAACTGGTCGATCTCGCGGTGCATGACCCTGAACCACAGGGGCGGGAAGAAGGCGAGCACCATCATGGCAGGGTAGCCGGCGGGCAGCTGCGGGCTCTCGTCGAAGTGCCGCAGCACCTGGTACTTGCGGCTGGCGAGGTAATGGTGGTCGCTGTGGCGCGTTAGTTCCAGCAGGATCAGCCTTCCCAGCGGATGGTCGGAGTTCCAGGAGTGGATGGGCAGCGGCCGTTCGTAGCTGTCGCCGTTCTTCTTGCGCCGCAGGCCGTAGTGCTCGATGTAGTTCACGGTTTCGAGCAGCAGGATACCGATGAAGGCTGCGGCGATGAACCAGCCCATCACGTCGAACCCGAACACCACTGCGATCAGCGCCACCAACGCAAGCTGGACCACTTGGAAGCGCAGCATCTCGTTGTGCAGGCGATACACAGGCAGGCCCTTCTTCCGAAGTCGGTGCTCTTCCAGCTTCCATGCGCTGCGCCAGCTGCCCGTGATGGTGCGCACGAAGAAGGCGTATAGCGATTCGCCGCGGCGACTGCTGGCGGGGTCCTCGTCGGTGCTCACGTGCTTGTGGTGCCCGCGGTTGTGCTCGATGAAGAAGTGCAAGTACAGCGTGGTGAGCAGCAGTGCCTTGGCCATGAACTGCTCATGTTTCGTGGGCCGGTGCCCCAGCTCGTGCGCGGCGTTGATGCCCAGCACCCCGCAGGCCATGCCGAAGGCGGAGGTGAGCCCCAGCTTCACCACCCACGACAGTTCCGTGGCGCTCACCTGCACCAGGAAGAAGAGCAGCAGTCCCCATTGGATGGGCACGAGGCTGAAGAGGATGAGGTCGTAGAGCCGGTCCTGCTTGGCCACGGCTTCTTGTGCGGCTTCCAGGTTGTGCGGGTCGGGCTTCAGGAAGAGTTCGATGGTGGGCAGCAGGCCGAAAACGAAGGCTACCGCTGCGAAGGACCATTCGTTTTGCGCGGCGAGGGAAGCCGCGACCACGGTGGGGATGAGGTAGACGAGGGTGTATTTAAGGGCGGAGGGGCGCATGGGGCGGACTCCGGGTCGGGGTAGGGCGAAGTTAGGCGGAGGCGATAGCGCCTACCACACGAACGTATACGGCCGCGATCCCTGGATGAAGGTATGCGACCGCGTGGGCAGCTTCTCGCCCTCTACGTGCACCAGGTTCTGCTGCTCGTAGAAGAGGTCCTGCAGCAGAGTGTTCTGCACCAGCAGGTCCTTTGGGGTGGTGATGCTGTCCACCTGCAGGTAGCAGTAGAGCGTTTCGCCGTCGAGTTCCTTGCCGACCCAGTTCCATGTGAGCTGCTTCTCTTGGAAGAGCACGAGGTGTTGCTTGAAGTAGGCGTTGAGGATGCTGTCGGCCTTGGGGTGTTCCTTGTCGGAGCCGAGCTTCAGCGGGGCTACGTTCTCCAGCGCATGCTCGATGTCGTGCGCGGTGATGCGCCAGGTGAGGTCGAGCGTCCGTGTGGCCGGCGTATGGCGGATGGTGAGGATGGACACGAAGAAATCGTGCAGAGCGGGGGGAGAGAGCAGGAAGCAGAGGGATAGGAGGAGCGTTTTCATTCTATACCAAGTACGGGCAGCGTGAGCATTTTCAAGCCAGTTACAGGACCCAATGGTTCAGCTCATTTTTTGGATGATAGGTATTGAACCAAACCAGGTATGAACATAAGGGTACCCAGCAATGCAACACCCCATCCTGGCATCGTTACTGGGTCACCTCCGCCAACCCCTGTTCTGCCAGCCCCAGTGATTCCTGAAGTAACGCTATTCGTGAGCATTAGATAGATCCCCATAAGAAGCACAACTCCACCACCGAATAGCATGATCCACATGCTCATTGCCTCAGTGCCGAAAGAGCTTGGCTTTCTCCTCACGCATGCAAATTAACCACTTGGTCGGGGCCTATCGCATTGCAATGATCTAGCTCCAGTTCATAAGGCAGTGGTTAATGCCCCTCACATACCTAGAGCGCCGAGTGACGATTGGATCCCATAAGGACCAACGCCGTTCGTAGGGGCATTTCACTCGCCACTCGCCACTAGCCCACTACTTTCGCAGACATGCCATCGAAGCTCTTCCTCGCCCTTTGCACAGCGGTTATAGCCTGCACTGCCCTTGCCCAGGACTCCCCCCGATACGGCCGCGACAAGTTCCGCCAGCTCGATCAGGAACTGCCCACGCCCAACGAGCAGCGTACCGCCAGCGGTGCCCCTGGCCACGCCTATTGGCAGATGAAGGCCGACTACGATATCCACGTGGAGATCACCGAGCCCAAGGCAGGAGAAGGTGTGCTGCCCAAGCTCACTGGTCGCGAGACCATCACCTACCACAACCAGAGCCCCGACAAGCTCGAGTACCTGTGGCTGCAGCTCGACCAGAACATTTTTGAGCCAGGCAGCGATGCCAACCTCATCCGCACTGGAACCCTGGGTGATAGCGTGAGCCTCTCGCAAGTGGATAAGTGGGTGAATCCCTTCGAGGGCGGATACAAGATCACCAGCGTCACCGATGCCAACGGCGGCAAGCTGAAGTACACCATCAACAAGACCATGATGCGCGTGGACCTGCCGCAACCGCTCGCGCCCGGCGCCACCTTCAGCTTCAAGGTCAGCTGGTGGAACTGGATCAACGACCGCTCCAAGTGGGGCGGCCGCGCCGGCTACGAGTACTTCCCCGAGGAGGACAACTACCTCTTCACCATCGCACAGTTCTACCCCCGCATGTGCGCCTACATGGACTACAGCGGCTGGATGCACAAACAGTTCATCGGCAATGGCGAGTTCACCCTCGACTTCGGCGACTACACCCTGCGCATCACCGTGCCCAGTGACCACATCGTGGGGGCCACCGGCACCTTGCAGAACGAAAGTGCCGTGCTCTCCACAGAGCAGCGCAACCGCCTCGCCAAGGCCCGCACCGCCGACCAACCCGTGATGATCGTGACACCGCAGGAAGCCGCGGATGCAGAGAAAACGAAGGCCACGGGCAAAAAGACCTGGATCTACAAGGCACAGAACGTACGCGATGTCGCCTTCGCCAGCAGCCGCAAGTTCATCTGGGACGGCATGAACCAGCGTGTGGGCAAGAACAACGTGCTCTGCATGAGCTACTACCCCAAGGAGGGCAACCCGCTGTGGGAGCAGT
>CAZQFG010000030.1:0-23413 GCA_964592515.1 uncultured Chryseobacterium sp.
GGTAGTAGTTGGGCAGGGTGCGCAGCCAGCGGCGTTGCCAGAAATCGAGCAGCCGCCGGTGCCAGGGGACACCCTCCAGCGCCACGTAGCGCAGCAGGATGCCACCGATGAGATAGCCGCTCAGCACGAAGAAGAGGTCCACGCCATCCACGCGGGAAAGCCCCGGATCATAGGGGAACCAGGCGGCCCAGAGATCGTCCGCGTGGGAAAATACCACCAGGACTATGGCCACCGCCCGCATGAGGTCGAGGCCGAAGATGCGGTGGTGGGGTGATGACATTGGTGTTCTGCTTCGTCTCCGATCACTGGAGGGCACAACGTCGTAAACCCCTACGCGAACGCCTGCATGTCGCAGAGCTTGCGGTACTGCCCACCTGCGGCGTAGAGCTCGGTGTGCGTGCCGCGCTCGATGATGCGGCCCTTGTCGATCACGCAGATCTCGTCGCAATGCTGGATGGTGCTGAGCCGGTGCGCGATCACCAAACTGGTGCGCCCTTCGAGCATCTTGTACAGCGCCTCCTGCACCAGGCGTTCGCTCTCGGTGTCCAGCGCACTGGTGGCCTCATCAAGGATCAGGATGGGCGGGTTCTTCAGTACAGCACGGGCAATGCTGAGGCGCTGCTTCTGTCCCCCGCTGAGGCGGTTCCCGCCATCGCCGATGTTGGTCTGGTAGCCGTTCTCCAGGCGGGTGATGAAGTCGTGGGCATTGGCGATGCGCGCTGCCCGTTCGATGTCGGCCTGTGCCACTCCTGGTGTGCCGAACGCGATGTTGTTGGCCACCGTGTCGTTGAAGAGGATGCTGTCCTGCGTAACGATGCCCATCAGCGCACGCAGGTCACGGATGCGGAGATCGCGCACATCCTGTCCATCGATCAGCAGTTGACCCTGCGTCACATCGAAGAAGCGGGGCAGCAGGTTCGCCAGGGTGGTCTTGCCGCCACCGCTGGTGCCCACCAGGGCCACGCTGCGCCCTTTGGGAACGGTAATGCGGATGTCCTGCAACACGTTCCGGCGCTCGCCACCATCGCTGGGCGGTGCTTCGTAGGCAAAGGTCACATCGCGGTACTCGATGCGGTCCGCAAAAGCGGAAATGGGCCGTGCATCGGGCTTCTCCTTCACCGTGTTCTCCACCGCGATCAGGTCGAAGATGCGCTGGCCACTGGCCCCGCCCCGCGTGATACCGCTCCAGCCCTGCGAAAAGCCCTTGATCGGCGCCAGCAATTGCGAGAAGATGATGATGAAGCCCAGGAAACTATCGCCCGTGAGCGATGGATCGGGCCCCAGCACGAACGACCCGCCGATGTAGGCAATGGCGGCCATTACGGCAGCGCCCATGGTCTCGCTCAGGGGCGAAGCGATATCCTGCCGATTGAGCATGGCGATGCTCGAACGCGTGAGCAGGTCGTTGTCTCGATCGAACCGTCGTTTCATATCGGCCTCGCCGTTGAACGCCTTGATCACGCGGATCCCCGTCAGGGTCTCCTCCACCCGTGCGAGCAGATCGGCGCTCTTCTCCTGCACCCGGGCGCTCTTGCGTTTCAGGCTCTTGCTGATGCGGGCAATGAGGAGGCCGCTTATGGGCAGCAACAGCAGCGAGATCACCGTGAGCTGAGGCGACAGCGTGAGCATGGTGCCAAGGAAGAGCACCACCGCGATCGGCTCCCGGAAGATCATCTCGATGTAGTACATCACCGAGTACTCCACCACCTGCATGTCGTTGGTGATCAGCGAGAGCAGATCGCCCTTGCGTTCACCGGCATGATAGCGCAGCGGCAGCTCCAGCAGCTTGTCGTAGATGCGGGCGCGGATGTCGCGGATGATGAGGTTCCGGAAATTGCAGATGGCCACCAACGCCAGGTAGCGGAACACGTTCTTCAGCAGGAAGAGCAACACCACGCCGATACTGATCACCAGCAATGCCCCCATCTGGCCGCGGTCCTCAATGAGCTGCGTAAGGATCCAGTTAAAGGTGCCTTCAAGCCCATCGCGGGTCCAGAGCTCGGCCGGGCGATCATGTACCGGCTGCACCTGTCCCAACAGCAAGCGCAGAAAGGGGATGAACAACAGCAGCGAGGCCAGGTGGAACACCGTGCCCAGCAGATTGAACACTGCGTTGAGCACGGCGTAATGGCGGTAAGGCGCGCCAAAACGGAGGATGCGGAAGAAGTTGCGCATGTGCTGCACCCCGCACCAACAGGGCGGCCCGGCGAAGGTAGCGTCATCGGGCCTACCGGGCCGCGTGCCAACCCACCGGGCGCTACCTTCGCGCTTCCTATGGACAGTGTAAGACAGAACAAGGTGAACAGCCTGCTGCAGCGCGAGTTGGCGGTGATCTTCCAACAGGAGGCCCGCACGCTGCTGCCCGGCGGCCTCATTACCGTATCGGCCGTGCGTGTAAGTCCCGACCTCGGTCTGGCGAAGGTGTTCCTCAGCCTTTTCCCGGTGAAGGACAAAAAAGCCGCCATCGCCCACATCAAGGAACACTCGCACCGCCTACGCGGACTGCTGGGCCTGCGCATTGGCAAACAGATGCGCGTGGTGCCCGAGCTGTTGTTCTACGTGGACGACTCATTGGACCGCGCCGAGGAGATCGACAAGCTCTTGAAAGGCTGAACCGCCATGCAGTACGATCCCGTTAAGCGCCGATTGGGGGTGGTGTTCAACAGCACGCCTTTCCTCCGCAAGTTCTTCTACCACCTCCTTGACCTGCTGCTGCTGCGGGCCTGGCACATCCAGCGCGAACTGCGCACCTGGGCAGCCGACAAGCGCGACCGCGGATTGGCGATCTACGATGCCGGCGCTGGTTTCGGGCAGTATACCTACTGGCTTAGTGGCCTCTCACCGAAATGGTCCATCACCGCCATCGATGTGAAGGACGAACAAGTGGCGGACTGCAATGCCTTCTTCCAGCGCATCGGCAGGCCGCAGGTGAAGTTCGAAGTGGGCGATGTAACGCAATTCCAGCGGCCCGAGGCCTTTGAGCTGGTGGTGTGCGTGGATGTGATGGAGCACATCCTGGAGGACGAGGCGGCCCTGCGCTGCTACAGCACCAGCCTGAAACCGGGCGGCATGCTCATCATCAGCACCCCCAGCGACCAGGGCGGCAGCGATGTGCATGAGGAAGGCGAAGGCTCCTTCATTGAAGAGCATGTGCGCGACGGCTACAACATCGACGACATCCGCGCTAAAGCCCTGCGCAACGGCTTCAGCCGCGTGGAGGCACGCTATAGCTACGGCGCCCCCGGCAAGATCAGTTGGAAGCTCAGCATGAAGTGGCCGCTGCTGGTGCTCCAGGCCAGCAAGTTGTTCTTCATCGTGCTGCCATTCTATTACCTGTTGGCCTACCCCATCGCTTTCGTGCTGAACATGGCCGATGTGCGCATGAAGCACCCCACGGGGACGGGACTGATCGTGAAGGCGTGGAAGTAGGTCCGAAATAAGTCGATGCAACAATGGCCAACTGAAACCGTTGGCCATGGGACATGCGCTACTTGGTGCTCATCGCTTACGCGGTATCACTTTGCTCCCTTAACGGCTGTGTTCTCGATGACCACTTCCATGCAGACCCTTGTGCATCTGTATATGACGGGGATGGTTTCATCGCGCTGGTCAGGGAGCAAAACGAACTGTGGTCATGGAGCGTTGCCCCGAAGAACTTCAGGGCCAAGATGCCGCTAGATCCCGATACTGTGGTCAGTACTATAATCCACGCATTTCTCGGCTTCAGAAACACTCCATCTGTGCAGAGCGATTCGTTCGCCATTTCACTGGCAAGAACCTTCTACGATCTTCCGCGCAATACATCTGTCAGCAAGCTTGAACTAAAGTTGGAGAACAGTATATCGGGAAAGGGTAGCTCCAACGCCTTCTATGTCTTCGATCGAGCTCAGATCGAGGGAATCACTTTGCCCAAGCGCTCCCAAACCGGATATCTCGAAAACCCATACTCGGTTATCAGCGAACGACCTATGGTCATAAGCAATGGACACGGCGACACGAGGCGTGGGATTTCCCTGACTGTATCGTTAGAACGGGACCAAGAGGACGTTTATCCAATAGCTCGCTCCATTAGGGAACAGTATGCTGACAGGGTCCAACGCGATAGCATCAAAGAGCTGTCCATCGAGATCCGAGTTGAAAAACCCTCCTGTTCGCTCTGCGCAAGTCAGACCTACTCATTCTTCTTTCTTGAGGAGTTCGGGGACATGTGAGCGGCCCCTTCACGAATAGGCTGCGATACGGTCCAAGCAAAGCACTATTTCAAACATAGGCAGCACACGCCGATCTTCACACCGTGAACCTCCCCCTCCTCTTCGCCCGGCGCTACCTGCTGGCCAAGCGGTCCACCAACGCCATCAACCTGATCACCTTGATCAGCATCGTGGTGATCGCGGTGGTGACGGCCGCCATGGTGGTGGTGCTGAGCGCAATGAACGGGATCAACGACCTCGTCGACAAGCTCTACAGCCCCTTCGACCAGGACATCACCATCACGGCCGCCGAGGGCAAGACCTTTGATCGCAGCGCCATTCCGTTGGACAGCATCCTGGCCCTGCCCGCCGTGCACAACGCCAGCTGGACCATCGAGGAGAACGTGCTGCTGCAATGCGGCGACCAGCAGGCCGTGGCCACCCTGAAGGGCGTGGAACCGCAATATCTGGCCATGAGCGACATGGCCACCCACCTCTACACCGGCAAGCCGAAGCTGGAAGGCGCTCACGGCCCGGCGGCCATCCTCGGCATCGGGCTGAAGGTGGAACTGGACGTGCCGCTGGATGATGGGGTGCTGGAGCCGCTGGAGATCAGCGCACCCGTGCGCGGTCGCAAGCTGAGCCGCGACCGGCAGCAGGCCTTCGAGCATACGGCCGTGGCGGTCGCCGGGAGCTTCAGCCTCAACATGGACTTCGATTCCAAGTACGCCCTGGTGCCGATCGACCTCGCCGATTCACTGCTGCATTACCGCGGCGCGGTGAGCGCATTGGAACTGCAACTGGTCCCCGGCGCGGACCTGGACCGCCTGGCCACTGCGCTGCAAGAGCGCCTGGGGCCCGGGCTGGTGGTGCGCACCCGCTACCAGAAGAACGCCCTGATGTACCGCACCAACGCCACCGAGAAGCGCATCACCTACCTGCTGCTCACCTTCATCGGGCTCATCGGTGCCTTCAACATCATCGCCTCGCTCACGATGATGATGATCGAGAAGAAGCAGGACATGCGCACGTTGATGGGCATGGGCGCGGGCGGGCAACTGGTGCGCCGCATCTTCCTCTACGAGGGCCTGCTGATCGTGGTCGTGGGTATCGTGGCCGGCCTGGTGGTCGGCGGTGGCATCTGCTGGGCGCAGCAGCGCTTCGGGCTGGTCCCCATGGAAGGCACCATGGTGGAGGCGTTCCCGGTGAAGGTGCTCTGGACGGACCTCTTGCTGGTAGTGGCCACGGTGCTCAGCATCGGACTGCTGGCCACGCGGGTGCCGCTGCGGGCGCTCAGCCGGCGGTTCCTTCACACGGCATCCACCTCCGTGTAGATCGCCTTCACCTCGTCCAGGATCGCCTCGATGTTCGCCGGCTCACGCTCGGTGCACAGGCGCAACCGCACCTCCTTCACGTTGGGCAGCCCTTTGAGGTAATTGCCGTAGTGACGGCGCATCTCCACCACGCCCTCCCACGGCCCTTTCCAGGCCAGTGAACTGCGCAAGTGCTGGCGTGCGGCCTCCACGCGGTCGGCCACGGTGGGCGGCGTGCGGTGCGTGCCAGTGGCCATGTAATGCTTGATCTCGTTGAAGATCCACGGGTGGCCGATGCTCGCGCGGCCGATCATCACGCCGTCCACGCCATAGCGAGCACGGTTCTCCACGGCCTTCTCCGGCGTGTCCACATCGCCATTGCCGAAGATGGGGATGTGCATGCGCGGGTTGTTCTTCACTTCGCCGATCAGCGTCCAGTCGGCCGGGCCCTTGTACAACTGGGCGCGCGTGCGGCCATGGATGCTCAGCGCGGCAATGCCCACGTCCTGAAGGCGCTCGGCCACCTCGATGATGTTCTTGCTCTTGTCGTCCCAGCCCAGGCGCGTCTTCACGGTCACGGGCAGCTTCACGGCCTTCACCACCTTCTCGGTGAGGCGCACCATCTTGTCCACATCGAGCAGCAGGCAGGCGCCGGCGCCCTTGCTCACCACCTTGTGCACGGGGCAGCCGTAGTTGATGTCGATGAGGTCCGGACCAGCGGCCTCGGCGATGCGCGCGGCCTCCTCCATGGCGTCCTCGCTACCGCCGAAGAGCTGGATGCCGATGGGGCGCTCGGCCTCGAAGATGTCGAGCTTCTTCATCCCCTTGGCTGCCTTGCGGATGAGGCCCTCGCTGCTGATGAACTCGGTGTACATGAGGTCGGCCCCATGCTGCTTGCACAGCATACGGAACGGCGGGTCGCTGACGTCCTCCATGGGGGCCAGCAACAACGGGAACTCCGGCAGCTCGATGGGTCCGATCCGAGGCATGTTCAAATGGCCGGCAAAGGTACGGGAAGGGCGGGGGGCGGGCCACCTGAACGCAGGAACGGCCGCCCAAGCAGGCGGCCGTTCGATGCGGTCGTTCGTTCCGGGGTCAGCGACCCTGGCCCGTGCTGTAGTTGATCTTCAGGGCGTTGGATTTCCGCAACTCCTGCTTCACATCGGTGACGATCTTCATGTTGGTCTCCTTGTCCACCTTCAACGAGCGGGTGATCTTCGGTTGCAGCACTTCGTCGCGGCGTTCGTTGCCAGCCTTCACCCAAGCATCCAGCTCTTCCAACTTCGCATATTGATCATTCAGTTGGATCAGGGGCTCGGTACCGAGCGCTTCGCTGGTGGGGGGGCCGATGTAGACGTAGTCCACCAACGCCTTGTCCTCCAGCTTGGTCACTTCCGTTGCTTCGGGCAGGGTGATCTTCACCTTCAGGTCCGTTTCACGCATCACGGTGGTCACCATGAAGAAGAACAGGAGCATGAAAATGATATCCGGGAGCGAGGCCGTGCTGATCGCAGGTACCGACTTGGATCCTTTATCCTTGAAACGGGACATGGTTCAGGCAGGATTTTTCTTGGTCACATCCACTGGTTCGGCTTCCGAGATGCGCTGGGGGAACACCAGGCGAATGGCCTTGATGATCGCCTTGTCATCGTCCACCTTATCATCGAGCTCGGTGAACTTGCGTCCGAACTTCTCCTTGCACAGTTCATCGCGCAGTTCGCGGATGCCTGCCTCCAGTTCGTTCTGCACCTTCACGTACATGTCGTAGCTCGTCTTGGAACCCGTCTGCAGGGAGATCACCGCGTTAGGGGGGAGTTCGTTGTACTCACCGAGCAGGCGCACGGCGGCTAAACGGTCCTCCCACTTCTCCATCAGCTTCTGGTAGTCGTCCTTCAGCTTGGGGTCGCTGGTGGAGGCCACGCCAGAGCGGTATTCGGCGATCTTCTGCTGACACTCGGCGCTGGTCACGCGGCGCTTCTCTGGCAGGTCAATGTTGTTGGACGGGTTGGTCATGAACTCCTTGGCACCGGCCCGGAGATCCTTGATGTCCATCATATTGCCTTCCACGAGCAGCATGTCCGCGTCGTTGATGAGCACCTCGTACACATCACGCTTGTTCACGTCCATCTTCACGTCCTCAACGACCACAGGCGGAAGCAGGCGCATTATGCCCGAATCCGTATCCATGGTGGTGGTCACCAGGAAGAAGATGAGCAGCAGGAACGCGATGTCGGCCATGGAGCCGGCATTGATCTCGCCGGGGCCTTCCTTTTTGCGCTTTTTGAGCATGGCGTGCTATTTCAGCATCCGGGTGATCTCGCCGTACAGGATGGCACCAATGGCACCGAACATGGATACGTAGAACAGGATAAGACCTGCCCCGATCCACTTGGAGGTGCCTTCGCTGATGTTCCATTCCGGACGCACGGAGCCATCGGAAATGGCATAAGCAACGACCAGCAAGGCAACGAATGCGCCAATACCGATCATGGACTGCTTGTTCAAGCCCATGAGAGAGAAACCCAAAGTGGCAATGGTTGCTATGCCGAATGCCAGATAGGTGATGTAGAGCCCGGCGTCAATTCCCCAGTCCTTGCCCATGAAGATCGTGGCAACGAACAGGGTTCCGAGCACACCGATCGCCCACATGGCGATGCGGCCGAGTGGAGAGGTCTTGTGTCCCATGGACTTAGTGCTTGGACAGGTTCCGCTTCACGAGCATATCGACCAAGCTGATGGAGGCTTCCTCCATCTGGCCCGTGATGCTGTCGATCTTGCTCATGAGGTAGTTGTAGAAGATCTGCAGGATGATGGCCACGATAAGACCGAACACCGTGGTGAGCAGAGCCACCTTGATACCGCTGGCCACAATGGCCGGGCTGATGTTGTTGGCCGCAGCGATCTGGTCAAAGGCGAAGATCATACCCACAACGGTTCCCAAGAACCCGAGCATGGGGGCCAGGGCGATGAACAGGCTGATCCAAGGGAGGCCGCGCTCAAGTCGACCAACCTCAACGCCGCCGTATGCGACAATGCTCTTCTCGGCCATGTCGACACCTTCATGGGCACGATCAAGGCCTTGGTAGAAGATACCAGCGATCGGACCGCGGGTGTTGCGGCATACTTCCTTGGCACCATCGATGCCACCGCTCTTCAGGGCCTCCTCCACGCTCGACAGGAGCTTGGTGGTGTTGGTGCTGGCCATGTTCAAATAGATGATCCGCTCGATCACAATGGCAAGGCCCAGGATCATGCAGATCAATACGGGGGCCATCCAGACCGGATCACCCTCGATGAAACGCTGCTTGAACATTTGATGGCCGCCCACCTCTTCGGCTTCGGCAGCGACTTCGGTCTCGGCGGCTGCAGGGGTATCCTGTGCCATGACCGGGGTGGTGAGCAGGCTGATGCCCATCAGGCCAGCCATGCAGAGGGTCAGGAATTTGCGTACCATGTTCGCGTTGTTGATCAGAGTGAGGGTTGTTGTCGGTGTTGGTTCCGTTGGGTCCTTATTCAATGGCGGAGAGAGAGGGATTCGAACCCCCGATACCCTTTGACAGGTATACGCACTTTCCAGGCGCGCGCCTTCGACCACTCGGCCATCTCTCCTGCTGTGTTTTTCGGGGGCACCGCCCCCTTAGCGGGCGGCCAAATTACAAAAAGGATGAACGGTGCTACGGCAGAACAGCAAGCGGTTGAGGACGGCCAGTTTGCGGTAAACCACGGAGGCATGTTAAGCCAACGTGAACTCCCCGGCGATCGGTGCCTCCATTCGTTGGACCAGTTCCTCCGTTCCCTGCGTATGCGCCAGCAGGAACATGGTCTTGGCCACGGCGGCCTCCACGGTGATGTCGGCCCCGCCGATCACGCCCATGTCCACAAAGGCCTGACTGGTGGCATAACGGCCCTGCTCCACACGCCCGCCCACGCACTGGGTAACGTTGATCAAGAGCATGCCGCGGTCCCGGGCCTCGCGCAGTGCGGCAACGAACGCCGGATCGGTGGGCCCATTGCCGCTGCCAAAGGTGGTGAGCACGGCCGCCCGCAATCCCGGTTGTGCAAGGGCATACCGCATCCAATCGGCCCGTATGCCGGGGACCAATCGGATCACGGCAATGCGATCATCGAGCCGGTCGTGCACCTTCAGCGGTCCGGCGCGGTGAGGAAGAATGGCGGACCGATCATACCGCAAATGCACCCCGGCCTCGGCCAGGGCAGGCCAGTTGGGCGACCGGAAGGCCTCGAACCGTTCAGCGTGCACTTTTACCGTGCGATTGCCGCGCATCAGCCGATACTCGAAGTACACGGCCACCTCGGGCACCATGGCCCGTCCCTGCTCATCCTTGGCGGCGGCGATCTCGATGGCCGTGATCAGGTTCTCCTTGGCATCGGTGCGAATGGTGCCAATGGGCAATTGCGAACCTGTAAGGATCACTGGTTTCGCCAGGCCCTCGAGCAGGAAGCTGAGCGCACTGGCGGTGTAGGCCATGGTATCGCTGCCATGCAGTACAACGAAACCATCGTACTTCGTGTAGTTATCGCCAATGATGCCCGCGATACGCACCCAGTCGGCCGGGCGCATATCGCTGCTGTCGATGGGCTGCTCAAAGGCCACTGTGCCCAATCGCACATTGACCCGGGCCAGTTCGGGCACTTGTTCCTCCAGCAGGCCAAGGTCCATGGACCGGAGGGTGCCCGTGCGCAGATCGGCCCACATGCCGATGGTGCCACCGGTGTAGATCAGCAATACAGAGGAGCGGTCGCTCATCGGCGGAAGAGTGTTTCTGCGTTCGTGGTGGTGATACGCGCGATCTCCTCCACGCTGCGGCCGGTCACCTCAGCGAGCTTGTTGGCCACATAAGGTATGTAGGCGCTCTCATTGCGCTTGCCGCGATAGGGCACGGGCGCCAGGTAGGGCGCGTCGGTCTCCAAAACACAATGGTCGGGCCCGACCACGGCCATGGTCTCGGCCACACCGCCTTTGGGGAAGGTGATCACACCACCAATACCGAGGTAGAAATCGCCGAGGGTGACCACCCGCTGTGCTTGTTCGGCGGAACCCGTGAAACAATGGAACACGCCTCGCAGCCTGTCATTGTTCTCTTCCTCCACAATGGCCATGACCTCGTCGAAGCTCTCACGGCAGTGGATAACAATGGGCAGATCGAATTCCTTGGCCCAACGTACATGCTGGCGGAACACTTCCTTTTGCTGAGCAAGCCAGGTCTTGTCCCAATAGAGGTCGATACCGATCTCGCCCACGGCGCAATAGCGTCCCGTACGCAGCAGGCGCTCAATTTCCTCCATGGCCATACCGTTCTCCTCGCCCACCGAGCATGGATGCAGCCCCATCATGGGAAAGCAGCGCTCCGGGTGCGCATCGCATAGCGCATGCATCGCATCGATGCTGTCGTGATCGATGTTGGGCAGGAAGAGCTTGG
Source organism: uncultured Chryseobacterium sp. (assembly GCA_964592515.1). GTDB lineage: Bacteria > Bacteroidota > Bacteroidia > Flavobacteriales_F > PHOS-HE28 > PHOS-HE28. The sequence continues at coordinate 10,945 of CAZQFG010000030.1, forward strand.
TGACACCCGCTTCGAAAGCGCGGTGCAACATGGCCTCGCGATCGGCATCGAACTGCTTGTGGTAAAGGTGGGCGTGTGTATCAATGAGCATCGGGGCGAAGGTAGCCCGACCGGCATGCATGGTCCGATCGCTGTTCCATTCGCGCCCGCTGAGCTTTCCGCACCTTTGCGTTCGATGAAACTGCTCATCCTCCGCTTCTCATCCATCGGCGACATCGTGCTCACCAGCCCTGTGCTGCGCTGTGTGAAGCAACAGGTACGTGGTGCGGAAGTGCATGTGGCCACCAAGGCGGCCTTTGCGGACCTGGTGCGTTTCAGCCCGCATGTGGACAAGGTGCACGAACTGAACGATGACCTCAATGAGCTGATCACGCGGTTAAAGGCCGAGCGTTTCGATGCCGTGATCGACCTACACAACAACCTGCGCACGGCACGGATCAAACGCGCGTTGGGCATACCGGCAACCAGCTTTCCCAAGCTGAACATCGAGAAGTGGCTGCTGGTTAACCTGAAGGTGGACCGTATGCCCCGCCAGCACATCGTGGACCGCTACCTCTCCACTGTGCAGCACTTGGGCGTGAAGAACGACCGACAAGGCCTCGAGCTCATTATTCCAACGGAACGCTGCGTCCCCACGACCACACTGCCCGCGCCGCACCAGGCAGGCTATACCGCGCTGGCCATTGGTGCCGCACACGCCACCAAGCGCCTGCCCCAACACCGCCTCATCGAATTGGCGCGACTGATCGAAGGACCCGTAGTGCTCATTGGCGGAAAGGAGGACGTTCCTGTAGCGCGTGCCATTACCTCGGCCATTGGCGGAAGGGTGTACGATGCCACGGGCAAGTACGACATCCTCGGTAGTGCTTCCCTGATCCGCGAGGCACTCGCCGTGATCGCACACGACAGCGGGGCCATGCACATCGCGGCGGCGTTCAACCGGCGGGTGGTGAGCATCTGGGGCAACACGGTGCCGCTCTTCGGCATGGGCCCCTACCTGCCTCAGCACCCCGAGCGCGCGATCATCAGCGAAGTGGCCGGATTGTCGTGCAGGCCATGCAGCAAGATCGGACACGATAGCTGCCCCAAAGGGCACTTCCATTGCATGGAGAAACAGGACCTGCGACGGATCGCTGAACTTGCTGGCAAATGAGCTGGGACATCTACATCCAAGACCTTCCCGCAGTCGCGTCCATTGCCGACGTGCCGGACGATTTCAGTCCACGACCCATTGGCGAACGCGAGGCGATCATCACAAAAGTGCTTGAGGCCATTCCTTTTGCGGACCTCGTGGACCGCGACTGGTTGTTCATCAAGGCGAACGAGATCGACATCAGCATCCAACTGCACTTGGAGGATGGCGAACAGGTGCGCTTCATGGTAGCCCATGTGCACGGAGGTGAGCAGAGCGCTGCGTGCATTGGCGCGCTCCTACGCCATATGGGCCTCCGTGCTCACGACACCATTACCGGCGACCTGTTCGACGGCTTCAGTCTGGACGAGGGACTTTGACAGCCCTCACACTCCCGCAGGAGGCACTGGCGCAGGGACCACGTTCGCCACGGGCTTGGTGCTCTTCAGGTAGGAGAAGATCGCATGCACGTCCTCATCCTTGATGTCCTTGAAGTTCTGCCAAGGCATTGGCGGCAACAGCGGGCGTGAACCCTCCATGCCCTTGTAGAGCCCCTGTTTCAACGCACGCTTGAACTGGTCCTCGGTCCAGTTGCCAATGCCGCTCTCATCACTTGTGAGGTTGGCCGCGAAGCTGGTGCCCCAAGGGCCGACCGCTGCAGTGAGGTCCATGGATAACAGTGCCCAACCCGCGGCATCCTTGGGCACCGGGGGCAATTGTGTGCCGGCCGGGTGTCCGCTCAGCAAACGGTCCGGATCGGGATAAGGGCCTTGAGGGCCCATGAGCTTTGGCGAGTGACAATCGTGGCAACCCATGACCTGCACGAGGTATTCGCCGCGCTTGATCAGTTCGGCCTCGGTGGGCTGGGCCACTTCCGCAGCGGTAGGCGCCGGGGCAGGTTGGTTGCAGGCCACCGCGAGCGCAAATGCCACTGGCGCGAGCAGAAGGGAAAAAGTCCGTTTCATCTGTTGTAAGGAGGTTTTGGTGAGAACAAGGTCCGAGGGCCGGTCCTAAGCCCACGTTCGATCTTGCGCCATAGGACGTACCACCCTGCCTAAAGTTACTCGAACAGCGCCTTCAGCTCCGTCGCCTCCTCCGGCTTCATCTTCCCGCTCAGGATCAAGCGTAGTTGCCTTCTTCGCAGCGCTCCATCAAAACGCTTCTGCTCTTCCTCGTTGGTGGGCTCGGCCTCGGGCACCGTTACGGGACGCCCGGCCTGGTCCACGGCCACGAAGGTGTAGATGGCGCTGTTGCACTTGATCTTCTCGCCCGTCACCTGGTCCTCCACGTACACATCGCTCCAAACCTCCATGCTGCTGCCGAACGCGCGGCTCACATGGCTTTGGATGGTGACGAAATCACCCAGCTTGATCGGTTTGTCGAAGCCCACATGGTTCACTGCGACCGTGACCACCACGCGCTTGCAATGCCGGTGGGCACTTATGGCACAACTGATGTCAAGCCATTGCAGCAGCCTGCCACCAAAAAGGTTGCCGAGCGTATTGGTATCGTTGGGCAGCACCACATGGGTGGTCTGCGCGTAACTATCGCTTACGGGGCGTGATGTCTTGTTCATGGGCATGCTCACCTGTTGGAGCGGCCCAAAAGTAGGCCCGCATGAAGGAGCGTTCACTGGACCCGCAGAACCAGTGTCGTTCATCGGTGTTCCTTTGCTACCTATTGAACACGCCATGCTCAAACCCGGTACACCCGCTCCCGCGTTGAACCTGCCCGATCAGGAAGGGCGACCGTTCGACCTGGCCACGGCATGGAGCAAAGGCCCCATCGTCCTGTTCTTCTATCCGAAAGCGAACTCGGCCGTGTGCACTAAGGAAGCCTGTGCATTCAGGGATGCCTTCGCTGACCTGCGTTCGCTGCAAGCCTCGGTGGTCGGCATCAGCAGGGATACGTGCGAGGCACAGCATGATTTCGCGACGCAGTGGGACCTCCCATTCCCCTTACTTAGCGATGCTACGGGCGAAGCGCATCGAGCATACGACGTGCAGCGTTTACTGGGGCTCGTCTCCGAACGGATCACCTACGTGATCGGCCGCGATGGCATCGTGAAGGGCGCCTACAGTGGCCTGCTGGGATCCGACCGCCATGTGCGGGAGGCGCTCGAGGTGCTGCGCGGTCAGAGCAGCTTGTAGAACATCACGCGACCATCATCGGTGCCGGTGATGAACCATTCCTCCCAGAACAGCAAGGGGGCGCGGTGATGCTGGTCCTTGTTCTCCGGGTACTCGAGCTTCCGCGTCACCTTATCGTCGCGCACGAACTCAACGACCCCATTGCGGCCGGTGCGCACCGTGTAGTCACCATGCGTGGCCTGTGCTTGTTGGTAGAAGCGATCGACCAAGGAGTTGCCCATATCGAGCCCCATGGCCTTCACCGCGCGCGGATCGGGCACCCAGCGATGCTGGATCAATGAAGGCTCTGGCTTGCCGGTCTTCACATCATAAACGACGCGCTTTCCTGAATGACCAATGAGCACCACGTATTCGCCATTGTCGTTGAAGGCGGCATAATACACGGTGGTGCCCCCATCCTCTTTGTAGGGCAGGCTGAGCAGTTTCTTACCACTGACGATATCGTAGATCTCGGCGCCCTTGTTCAAGCCGACCAACAGGTGATCACCCTTGGGCGAAACTGCCAGAGCGGTCACCTCGGCCTTGGCGGTGCGGATGGTGCGCGCGGCAGGTCCTTCGGCGAGCTGTGCAGAGGCGGTGGAGGAGAGAAGAGCGAGGGCCAGGGCAGCGGCCAAGGCCAGCGGATTGCGTTGCATCATGCGCGATCGACGAGATGGTGCTGTTGAGCGAGCCACGCCAGGGCACTTTCCTGGTCGGGGAACATTTGAATGGGGCGGCCTGGTTTGTGGTGACGCACGAACACGTTGGCTGCCAACTGATGGCCGAAATCGCGCACCACGATGGCGTCGGCAGCGATCAAGCGATTGGAAAGCGGCGATGAGGCATGTGCCCGGGCCTCGTTGCTCATGGTGGTGCCCTCGCCCACGCTCACCATCAGCAGAACCTTGCGGCCCATGTGCTCCGCTTCAATGGCATCGAACATGAGCTGCACCTCATCGGGGGAAACGATGCGGTGCTCGCGGAAATGGGTGTGCACGATATCTCCCTCCAAGAAGGAAACGGTACAGGCCTCCAATTCCACTGTCTGTATGGTCGCCATGGTGTGGGTTGGTCCAAAGTTACGGCACGGGCACAGCGAAAAGGATCTGGATCAGCGCACCAGCAACCAAGCACCGCCATCTCCGGAAGTGCGGATCTCCGACATCGCCGCTTGGGCGGAAGCGCGGTCCACATAGCTGCCGAAAGCCACCGGATGCAGGTCGCCGTTCTTTGGCAGGCGTAAGGCGGGATAACCTTTTGCCACGAGCTCGTTCAGCAGGCGATCGGCGTTCTCGGGCTGCGCGAAACAGCCACCGATCACGTGGAACCGCGCACGAACGCTCACCGGCTCTGCGCTCGGAACAGCAACGGCCGTGCTTTCCGGTGCAGCGGCCGCACCCATGTCCACATGCAGAACGATGTTCTCCTCAGGCACCAGATCGACCGTTACGGTGCCGGCACCTTCCGCGGGCAGCTCAACATGCGCCACCTTCGCCACACCCGCTGAAGCGACCGGCTCAGGTACCACATACGTACGCTCCGGCCGATCGGCGAAAGGATCGAATCCGCTCCACTGGGTGGCATCGGGTCCTCCCATGCGGTATGCCCACAAGGCAGCACCGGTGAACAACAGGCCGGCCACGGCAGCTGCGGCCCACACCCAGGTGGTGCGGCGCGCGATGGGCGTTTCAACCTCTTGTGCCGCAACGGGCAGCGTGATCACCGGTGTGCCCTCGGTGCGTTCCACGGGTACGGCCGCCACAGGGCGAAGGCCATGTGCATCCTTCAGGTACTGGCCCCGTGGATCGGGATCGAACTGGAGGTTGTGCTCTGCATCGCGGTAGAAAATGCCGATCAACGGCAGCTCCACCCGACCATTGCGTTGCAGGCCCTGTTGCCAGGCGTTAACATCAGCAGCGATGCGTCCGTTCGCCTGGTCGAATCCGATGCCTTCGCGCTTGGAGATGCGATCCGCCAAGAGCCCATCGTTCCGCAGCAGGTTCCGATTGAAGCTCAGGTCCTTACCGGGAGGATGGACCAGGTTTCGGGCCTCGTCCAAACGGGCAGGACGGTAATGTGCAAGCAGGCCACCCCATTCCGGCACGATCACGAGGTCGTGGTCGTACAGCAGTTCGCGGATGTCCTTCTCGATCGCCATTGTTCGCCGCGGCCAAATTACAACGCCGCCACCCTGCGACGAGCCTCTTCCAGATCCGCGGGTGTATCCACGCAGAACGAGGGGTGTTCCGTAAGGCCGATCCGCACGCGGAAACCGTTCTCCAACCAGCGCAATTGCTCCAAGGATTCAGCCTTTTCCAAGGACGAGGGCGCCAAACGTACCAGCTGGGCCAGCACATCGGAGCGGTAACCGTAGAGGCCCACGTGCTTCAGGTAGCGGAACTGTGTGCTACGAGGGCCGGGCGCTGCATTGCGCAGGAACGGAATGGCCGCCCGGCTGAAATAAAGCGCATCCATATCCACGGTGGTAGTGATGAGCACCTCACCGGCATCATCCAGGTCCCGGTCATAGGTGACCACTTGGGCCAATGTGGCAATGCCGCCGGGAGCATTTACCAGCGCCGCGCAGAGCTCATCGATCTGGTCGGGAACAATGAAAGGCTCGTCACCTTGGATGTTCACCACCGCATCGAAACGCTCGGCACCGGCCAACAACAAGGCCTCATGGCAACGGTCGGTGCCACTGGGGTGGTCGGGCGATGTCATTACCGCTTTACCTCCCAGTGCCTTGATGTGGTCCGCGATGCGTTCATCATCGGTGGCCACCAACACATCGGAAAGGCCTTGGGCCAGTTGGCATTGCTCGAGAACGCGCTGTACCATGGTGCGCCCGCCGATATCCACTAGGGGTTTCCCGGGCAAGCGGCTGCTGGCGTAGCGGGCAGGGATCACGCCCAGAATGCGCAGGTCGTTCGTCATCTTTCGACCGTGGGTTCATGGACCGTCACTTCGATCCGGTCCACCACGGCCGGCAAGGTATCGCGCAGCCAGACATACACCAGCAGTAGATCGTCCGGGCGACGTACTTCGGGGCTCTGGTACCAGTAACGCATGTGGAGCCATTCACCAGCCCGCGTTCCTGTGGTGTCCACATCGCGCGCCATGTAAGCGTAACTGTGCCCATTGTGCTCGAACGTAGTGACCAGGGACACCGCCGGATAACGGCCATCCAGTGGACGATGGATGCGGCACGATACCTCGAACCAAACATGATCCGCACTGGAGATCTGCGACCAGGGGATCCTGATCGCCGGCGTGAATTCGCGCCCTTGTTGCAACAACCATCCCGACCCGCCATCAAAGGCCAGTGAGTCCGTCCGTCCAGAAACATCCAGTTCGGTGCGATCGCTGTCAAAGCCCATGACCACCAGCGGCCACGACTTGTAACCCTTCAGGTCGGGCGCACCGTGTTCCATGGTGAGCGCACGTTCCACGGACCAGAGCTTCTCCAAGCCTTCCGGTTTGGACAAGCGCCCGAAGACCGCCTTGTAGGCCGGCCAGGTCATGCGCGACGTATGTATGAGGCCCAGCGTGCCCTGGTGGATCTGGAACAGATTGAACAACGTTAGCACAGAAAGCACCACGAGGCCAGAGATCCGCCATGCCACGGAACGATCGCGGAACCAGTGCAGCACCGCTCCCAAAGGAAGTGCCATCACCGCATAGCTCTGCACCAACGCGCGTTGCCCGAAACTGTCGGCATACCACCAGCACGACCAACTGGATACCACGTACAGGTTGAGCACGAAGAACACCACGATCGATAAGCGGAGCGGAGTTGCGTAGCGGCGCAGGAGGAAGAGGCCTGCCGTGGCCACCGCCATGAGCGGCGTATAGATGTACCAGCCCTTGCGGAAGCTGAAGAGCACCTCCCATGTGTAGGGGTGAAGGAACTCGAAGCCCTCTCCAGGGTTGTTGTAGCTCATGTAGAGGAACTTCCCCGTGAGCCATTTCCAGTAGATCAACTGTGGGGCACCAACAACGAGCAACACCATCGCGACCATCACCAACTGTCCCTTCCACTTCCAAAGGCTCTTCAGGTGCTGCCGCCAGTTGGACAGGCTGTCAAGTCCATAGAGCAATGGAATAAGTACGCTCACAGCCTCCGATGGCCGCGCAAGGGCGAGCAGCCCCATGATGACCGCCAACGTGAGCGCATCGCTGCGTCGATGATCCTTATGCCATCGCAAGGTGTACCAAAGCACGGCGGCATAAAGCGTGAACAGGAACACATGAGGCATGCCCGTGGAATACAGCGCTTGGTGAACATAGTTGGTGCCCATCACCACTAGCGCGAGCACCGCGGCAACAATGCCATCGGAAAAGAACTTCAGCAACACGCGTCGCAACACCAACAGACCGACCAACGAGTAGCAAAGCAGGGCTATGATGATGGACCATTGATAGGGCGCCGAAAACCCATCTGCGGGTGCCCCTGTGAGCATTGCCACGGCGTGCCCTACCAGAAAGAACGGCAACCAAAGCACCGCAAGGCCCATGGGGTACTTCAGCACCCATCCGCCTTCGGCCTGCTGTTGCACTTGATAGAGCGTGGCCGTGCTGTTGTACTGCTCCACGGCCTGTTGCACCCACCCGATGTCGTGTATGGCCGGATCGTGGTGGATGAAGGTGGCTGGCAGATAGAGGTAATAGCCGAAGGTGTCCCAGCTCAGGATATTGACAGGTGGAGTGCGCACCAAGGCGATCGCCACAATGCACCACAAGGCCACCGCTGCACCGAATGACAGGGGGCTCTCACGCCGCGCCATCAAGATCATAGGTTCACTGTAAGCTGCACTTGCACGCTGCGTGGCGCTTCAATGGATAGTGGACGCAGGGAATAGACCTCATTCGTCAGGTTGTTCACGATCACGGCCACCCGCGCGACTTCCGTAAGATCAACACCCACGCGGACATCCACGATCAGGTCACCGGTGGTATGCTCCGGCATCCACTCCGCAATACCGGTGCTCAGGAAGTTCGCCTCATCCAGGTCGACGAACACCCGATCGATGTTGCGCACGTGGCTGTTGTAGCGAAAGCTCACCCCGGCCATCAGCCGCTTGTAGTCCGTCTGCAGGTCGGCCCGGAAGAGGTCCTGTACCCGGAACTTCAGGATGTTGTCCGTGGGGTCGTAACTCGTATTGCGATAGGTGGAGGGCGGCGTGTTCGATGTAACAGCCGTCGCATACACCTGGTCGGGAGTAGTGCTGACAGGAAGCGTATGGGTGTAGCCCATCAACAGGGTCAGGTCCACCTTGCCGACACTGCCTTTTCCAACCACTTCGAACTCATAGCCCGAAACGCGGGCGCCACCAGTATTCACGCTCTTGAAACCAAAACCTCCCAGATTGGTGGGTGTGGGCGGGACCCACTGCCCGAACGTGAACTCCACGTAATCCTGGAAATCCTGCCTGAAGACGACCACATCCAGGTAGCCCATGAAGTTGCCTAGCTTGAAGCCCTGCTTAATGCCGGCCTCCACATTCCAGCTTTGCTCCGCACGCAGTTCGGGGTTCGGGTAGATGTTCAGCACACCCAAGGCCGTGCGGATATACCGTTCGCCAATGGTGGGATAACGGAAACCCTGGCCATAGCTCGCACGCAGGTAGGTGGCCTTGTGCACCTGGTATGTGGCTCCTGCGCGGAACACAGGCTGTGCAGTGTCGGCATCGTTCACTTTGAACTGCTCGTAGCGCATACCGAGCGAAAGGGCCAGCTTGTCGAACAGCTTCTTGTCCAACTGGAGATAACCGGCCAGGTTCGATGAGGAGTTCCGGTCGCTGCCATCGAGCCCACCGCGATAGAGCTCGGCAACGGAATTGGTGCTGCGACCCACCACGCCGGCCGTGATCATGGTCTGGCCCAGCAGGTCCACCTCCTGCTGAAGTTGATACTCGCCATAAAGGGTGTTGTTCGAGTTGCTCTGGTCGTTGTCGTTGTCGAACACCTGCCGATGGAAACGGCCGCGCAAGGTGTGCCTGGTGCCCGATGAGGTACGGTAGTTCACCTGGGGGTCCACATAGTATTGAGAACCCTGCGTTCGTGTCACCGTGCCGGTCTTGGGGCGGTAAAGGCCTTCCTCGATGTCGTTCCAGATGAACACACTGGTGGAACGGCTGCGCATGGCGTTGCCACTGATGCCGTAGGTGAGCCCCTTCACTTTGCGGTCACGCCAGCGCAGACCGGCATTAAAGCGCACACGTTGCTCGTAACCGCCCGGCCCTGTGCGCAGGGGGTCGGTAGCGATGGAATCGGCGGGAATGGGCTCGGGACCCACGTAACCGCCATCGGCAAAGGCGTTACCACCGATCACCAGGTCCAGTGGCCCGAACTGCTGGCTGTGGAAGAAGTTGGCACCACCGAACAGTGGAGCATTATCGCCCCACCACTTGGCGGCCGTGCTGCCCGGTGTGCCATACACGCCACTGAACACCGTGGCCCTGGTGCGGGGCTCGGCACGCGGGTAGGCCGTACGTACATTGATGACCCCGCTTAGCGCCGCACTTCCGTACAGAACGGAGGATGCGCCCTTGATAACCTCCACCTGCTCCAGGTTCTCCAGGGGAAGGAAGGTCCAGTTCGGTCGGCCGATATCGCCGCTAAGTATCGGCATATCGTCCACCAGTACCTGCACGCGGCTACCTGCGCCATAGCTGAAACCACTGCCCGCGCGGATCTGCGGGTCCTCGTCCACCACCACCACGCCCGGCACCTGGTCCAAGGCCTGGTCCATGCTCACAATGTTCTTGTTCTGCACGATCTCCGGCCGCAATACGCTCAGGCTCTGTGTCACCTCGCCCACCCGTTGCTCAAAACGGCCTGCGCTCACCACCACCATGTCCAATTGGGTCGCCGAGGGGCTAAGGCGCACATCCAAGGTGATGGAGTTCGCTTCCGGAACGAAAACGGTACGTGTGATGGTGGTATAGCCTACGAATGAGAACGTAATGGTGTAATTGCCAGCGGACAGTTGAATACTGTACGCCCCATCCACATTGGTGGCCGTACCCTTGCCCGGGGCATGGGTCACGTTCACGCCGATCAGGGGTTCCCCGGTAAGTGTATCGCGAACCACTCCTTTCAGGAGGGTGGTCTGTGCCTGCGAACAGAACGCTCCTGCCAGCGCAAGGAGCACGGCCATCAGCCTCATCATGCGGCGATTAGATTTGTGGCATTCGCACCCCGGCACCTGTTGCTGCCGTAGGCGTTGCGGGTAAATGTAGAGAAAGCGCCTTCCACCGTACCGCATGGACGACCAGCAGCTCATCCACCGCATCGCCTTGTCCATGCTCAAGGGCATAGGGCCCGTGAACGCGCGCAACCTGGTGGCCTACTGCGGCGGCGTGGACCCCATTTTCACGGACAAGAAGCTGAAGAATACGCTGGAGAAGGTGCCCGGCATCGGCCCGAAGCTGATCGCAAGCATCACGGACAAGAAGGTGCTGGCCCTGGCGGAAAAGGAACTGGCCTATGTGCAGAAGCACAAGCTGCGCATGCTCTTCTACTTGGATGCCGAATACCCGCGCCGCCTTAAACAGGCCGAGGATGCGCCCGTGCTGTTGTTCGCCAAAGGGCCAGCGGACCTGGATGCCGCGCACATGGTGGCCATTGTGGGCACACGCACCCCATCGGAGCAGGGCAAACGGCTGTGTGTGGAACTGGTGGAGGGGTTGAAAGAGGCGAACGCGACCATCGTCAGCGGGCTGGCCTACGGCATCGACATCGTGGCCCACCGCACCGCCCTCAAGCAAGACCTGCCCACACTGGGCTGTGTGGCCCATGGGCTGGACAAGCTCTACCCCGGCGAACATGCGGCAACGGCCAAGGACATGCTGGAACAAGGCGCTTTGATCAGCGAACTGCCCAGTGAAAGTGCCTTCGCACCCGGCAACTTCCCGGCGCGCAACCGCATCATCGCCGGGCTGAGCGACTGTACCGTGGTGGTGGAGAGCGGCCCCAAAGGTGGCAGCCTCATCACGGCGGACATCGCCAATAGCTACGATCGCGAGGTGTTCGCCTTTCCCGGCCGCCCCACCGATCCGCGCAGCGAAGGCTGCAACAAGATCATCCAACAGAACAAGGCCATGCTGGTGACCTCCGCCAAGGACGTGGTCACCTTCATGGAATGGCTGCCGAGAAAGAAAAAGGGCCCTGTTCAAGCCGCCCTGTTCTCCGACCTCCTGCCCGATGAGCAGGCCTTGGTGGACATCATCAAAGCCAAGGGCAAAGTGGACATCGACGAACTGTGCATCCAAAGTCGCATGCCACAAGGCAAAGCGGCCGGGTTGCTCCTGAACCTGGAGTTCAACGGCGTAGTGCGAGCCCTGCCAGGGAAGGTGTATGCGTTGAATTGAACGCCCCCCCGCTCTTCACCGACAGGGCTTGATAAACCATGGCCCGGATGACAAGCCGCATGCATGGTGCATGGATAGTCCCTATACCTTCGCGCCCAAATTCCAACAAACCCATCCATGGCAACCGCCAAGAAGTCCGCGAACAACGTGCAGAAGCATGTGGACGCGTTCATGAGCTACGTGAAGGCCAAGAACCCTAACGAGCCTGAGTTCCACCAGGCCGTTCATGAAGTGGCCGAAGCGATCATCCCCTTCATCGAGGCCAACCCCAAGTACCAGGGCAAGATGCTGCTGGAGCGCATGGTGGAGCCTGAGCGCACCATCACCTTCCGCGTGCCATGGGTGGACGACAAAGGCAACATCCAGGTGAACCGCGGCTACCGTGTGGAGTATAACAGCGCCATCGGCCCCTACAAAGGCGGCTTGCGTTTCCACCCCAGCGTGAACCTCAGCGTGCTGAAGTTCCTGGGCTTCGAGCAGACCTTCAAGAACAGCCTCACCACCCTGCCCATGGGCGGCGGCAAGGGTGGCAGCGACTTCGACCCCAAAGGCAAGAGCGATCTGGAGGTGATGCGTTTCTGCCAGAGCTTCATGACCGAGCTGTGGCGCCACATCGGTGCCGATACCGACGTGCCTGCGGGCGACATTGGTGTGGGCGGTCGCGAGATCGGCTTCATGTTCGGCCAGGACAAGCGCCTGCGCAACGAGTTCACCGGTGTGTTCACCGGCAAGGGCCGCACCTGGGGTGGTTCGCTGATCCGTCCCGAGGCCACCGGCTACGGCTGCGTGTACTTCGCCGAGGAGATGATGAAGCGCAACAAGACCAGCTTCAA
>CAZQFG010000031.1:0-23201 GCA_964592515.1 uncultured Chryseobacterium sp.
ATTCCGCATGGAATGATGAGATCGCGAAGATCGGTCCATTGACATGCGTGAGCGAACGTGATACCCTTGCGGCTTCAACGGTCGGGTGTTCGCAACACGGCCGGCCACCGCGCTATGGGGTCGTGGGCCGGGTCCCTGCCCGGCCTACTTGCACCCGCCCAGGCAGGCGAAGGGAGGGGTGAAGAGCATGACGCCAAACTCCAACCCGGCGCCCGGAGCGCCATCCAGGCGTGCCCCGTAGGTGAGGGCGAAGGTGGTGTAGATGTCCGGCTCCCAGCGCAGACCGATCTTGTATTCCGGTTCGGAGCCGGCCGTCCCCACGGATCCATAGGTCTCGCCCACCACGCCCAGTTGAGGGCTGAAGCAGTACCAGGCCACGCGGGTGGAGTAGGTGAAGGCCCCGGCGCTCACCCCTTCGGCACCGAACTGCCTGCTCACGCTGGCACCGGGCATCAGGTCCAGGGACACCTTGTAGTTGAACAGCGGGAAGGTGAAGGGCATGTTCATCCAATAGGTGCGGAACGCATCGCGCACGCGCTCTTCGGGTGGCAGCACACCAGGGAACATGCCTGTGCCGGCCTTGATGGCCCCACCACCCTGGCCATCCTTGCGCTGCCAGAACATGTACTTGGCGAAGAGCGAGGCCGAGTAGCCATCGTTGGTGCTGGGGTCGCCATCGTCGTTGTACAAGTAGGCCGCCACAGTGAACTCCCACCGGTTCACCAACGAGAAGGTGTTCATCAGCATCATGTTGCGCTGCCCGATGGTGGGGATGATGGTGATGGTGCCCTCAGGTTTCGAGATCCAGCTATCGGAGTTGTATTGCTGGGCCCGCAGCACAAGAGGGCCTGCGGCCAGCAGGGCCATCAAGGCCAGCAGGCGTGCCGATCGCCGATCGTTCGTCATGGGCCTTCGTGTTTCACCCCCGGGTCCCACTGCTCCTTGGGCACCACCTTGGCCTGATCGGGGTCGCGCTCGTAGTGGGGGCTCATGATCTGCACGCCATTGGCGTTGAAGATGTCCTGGATGTTGGCGTGCAGGGTGGAGAGCGTAGCGCGGAATGGCCCCTGCACCACGATGGTGAGGCGGTAGTCCACGTACCAGTCATTGAGGGCGTGCTGGGCCACGGTGGGGCCGGGATTGGTGGCCACGCCGGGCGTGTTGCGTGCGGCCTCCAGCAGCATGGCATGCACCTGCCGCCAAGGGCTGTCGTAGCCGATGGTGACCCCGGTGGTCCACAGGACGCCCGGGCCGCCACCATGCCGTGAGAGGTTGGTGAGCTTGCTGCTCATCACGATGCTGTTCGGGATGGTGACCTCCTCGCCGTAGCTGGTCACCAGGGTGGTGTTGAAGTAGCCGATCTGCTTCACCACGCCGGTGGCCAGATCGCCCACGGCGATGCACTCGCCCACGCGCGCCAACCGGTTGAACATGAGCGCGAGCCCCGACACGGCCTGCGAGATGACGCCGCTGCTGCCGAGGGAGAGCATCACGCCCGCCAGCACGCTCACACCCTGGAAGGCCTTGCTGCTGCTGCCCGGGATGTAGGGGTAGGCGATGACCAGGCCGAAAACCCAGATGAGCAGCACCACCACGCGGCGGGTGGGCGCGGCAATGGCCGCATCGATCCACGTGACCTCGATCTCCCCCTCCTGGATGCGGGTGAAGAGGCTGGTGATGATCTTGGCCACCGAGCGCGTGATGAGGAAGATGAGGGTGACCATGGCCAATCCTGGCAGGGCCTCGACCACGCCATGGAAGATCCACAGGGCCGCATCGGCGATGACTTCGAACATGCTCTCGCTCCACGCCCGGGTGAGGGGGATGCGGCCGAGCACGGCCGTGGCCCAGAAGTAGAGCACCACGAGCATGAGCACGCCCACGAGCACCATGGCCAGCCGCTGGGCGATGAGGAAGAGCGTATGGCTGCGGGTGAGGCCGCCCTTGATGCCGGTACGCTCCATGCTGCGCTGGATGAAGGCCTCGGCCTTACGATGGATGAGGCGGCGGAGCCGGCCCAGCAGGAAGAGGATCAGGCCGAGCACCGCGGTGTATAGCGCCACCAGGGCGAGGTTGCCGGCCATGGAGCGCGAGTTCCGCATCTCCCGCAGGTCGGCAATGGCCACGTTGAGGCGCTCCATGGTGCGGGCCTTCACCACGTCGATCTCCTCGCCCATGGAGGGGTCCAGGTCCTGCGCTGCGATGAACATGAGGGACTGCCCGTCGATGAGGATGCCACGCCCGCCGAAAAGCACTGAATCGTGCAGCACACCGGGGCCGCCGCGTTCCAGCGCCTCGTCCAACCGGTCCTGGATGTTGCGCACGCGCTGCTCCGGGGTGTTCGAGAACACCACCGCGCGCAGGGTGATGATGGGGCGGTTGGCGATGATCAGGTCCGCCGGTTCGCCGGTCAGGATGGAGGTCGAGACCAGCGCGCTATCCGATAGAGCGTATGCGCTGGGCATGGCCAGGAGAGCCACTCCCAGAACGACCACGAGCCGAAGCATGCTGCGGACCAGGGTTCGCCGTGTGGTTCCCATGCGCGGAGCGGTGCTACTTGCCCATCAGCTCCTGCTTCAGCTTCAGGAACTCGTCCTTGGTAATGAGGCCTTGCTCGAACATGCTGTTCAGCTTCATCACCTGGTCGGTCTTGCTCACGGTGGCAGCACCCGTGGTGCCGCTGGCCACGGCGGCGCGCGCGGCACTACAGTCGGCCTGCAGTTTGGCGTAAGCCGTGTTCACGCTGTCCAGTTGGAGTTGCAGCACAGTGGCTCGTACACGTACCTGCGTCAGGCTGTCCTGGTTGGCGGTGCGGGCCTTGGCACGCAGTTCCAGCACGCTCTTCACGGTGTCCAGGTCGTTCACGTGCACACCGGTCATCACGGAGAGGGTGTCGATGAGGCGGGCGTACTTCGTGTTCTGGTCGGTGGCCGTGGCCAGCTGCTTGCTCAGGGAGTCGTTCTTCGCCGTGAGCGTGGCGATGCTGGCCTGCATCTCGGCCTTGCTCTGGGCAAGTGCGGGGGAAATGGCGACCAGGAGGAGGACGTAGAGTGATAGGATGCGCATAGGGGTGTCCGTTGTCGGTGCGGAAAGGTAGCAGGTGAATGGATCGGGTGTTTCAGCGTGGTGCGCCGGACGCGGGGGTGTGGGCGGGTATCGGCCGCGGCTTGGTCCCGTTCTCCGCCTCCCATTGGCGCACCTTGGCACGGGCAGCATCAAAGAGCCTTTCGTAGTTGCCCAGACGCACAGCGTGGCTGGTGGTGGGCTTCAGTGCCTTCCATAGCGGCGCGTACATGTGGTACACCTTCAGGTGCTTCTCCTGGGTAGCGGGCGCCACGTTGTCCGTGCCGAAGAGGAAGCGGTCCGGGTACTTCTCGATGAGGCGTACCGTGCGGGCGATCGCCGTGTCGCTGGAGGTGATGTACTTGGCCACCTCGTCCCAGCTGATGTCGAAATAGAGGTTCTTCATCGCGGGGTCCTGCAGCATGGCATCGAGCACGGCCACCTGGTCGTGGATGGGGTGTACGATGCGGCCGAGTCCGACGTGGGCCCAGATGATGGGCGTGTCCGGATGCCGCTTCACCAGTGCTTTCATGCCATCCAGATAGTTGGGTGCACCGGGCTTGGGGAAGGGGTTGTCGATGTCGTTGTGCAGGATCACCAGCAGCCCGCTCTCCCTGCAGAAGTCCAGGATGCGGTCCAGCGCGGGGTCTTCCAGGCTGGCCACGTCACCGCTCACCTTGCTGCTCACGAACTCCTTGTGGATGCTGAACTCGCCGATGCCGGTGAAGACGCCGGGGAAGGTGAGCAGCACGCGGCGGATGTGGTCGGCCGCGTACATGTCCGTGGGATTGAAGCCGGTGATCATCGGGTCCAGCCGCTGTTGCTGCCCGGGGGGCAGCGAGCGGTACTGCATCGCGATGTAGGCATCCGTGAAGCTGTAGTAGTACAGCGGGGCGTCGGTCTCCAGGTAATAGGTGGGGGCGTTCTCCCCGGTTACGCGATGGCTCCACTGCTGCTGCAGGGGAATGCCGAAGAGCGTGCTGCGGCCCACCTGGGTGCGCATGATGGAGTCCACGTAGTACTTCGCCGTGAGGCCTTCCTGCACATAGTTCGTCAGGTGGAAGTGGCCGTCATGGAAGAGAGGCTCCGGACGCTGCACGTCCACCTTCACCGGACCAAGTCGCACTTTCTTGGATTGCGCGCTGACCGTGGGAAGGATGAGCAGACCGAGCAACAGGAGGTTCAGGATGCGCATGGGTCAAAGGATGAAGGAGACACCGACACTGTACGTCATACCCGTCATGCCGCCGAGGTAGAAGCCGAACACGCTGTTGGCCGAGCTCTCTTTCACGTGCATCACGTGCGTGTTCACGCGGAAGTAGCGGCTGTTGAAGGGGTAGAGGTTGAGACCGCCCCCGATCTCGGACGGCTTGTTCCATTTGCCGTTCACCGCCGAGTGGAAGCCGTACACCTCGAGCTTCTGCTTGACCGGGAAGGCGCTCAGTTGCACCATGTAGCCGTTCTCGTTGATCTCGCTCACGGGCAATGGTCCATCCGCCTCGAATTGGTTCAATAGTCGCTGGAAGTATTCCAGATGCAGGAACCAGCCTTTGTACTTAAAGCCCGCATCGAGGGCGAACTGCTGCCACAGGGCCTTCATCACGGTCACCGAATCGGCCAGGGCACCCACCTCGAAGAGGTTCTGGGAATCGCTGATCTTCACCTGCGTGTTGAGGGTCTTGGTGGACAGGTCCTGGTTGAAGCGGTCTTCGCGGCAGTGGCCGTAGCCGCCGCCGAAGCGGGTGGCCAGCTCCTCGTGGTGCTCCCAGTCGCCGTAGGCGCCTCGCGGACCGAACTCGCCGGTGGTGGGCATCCACAGCAGGTTGAAGCCGGTGCCCAGGTCGCGGGTGAGCTGCGAGGCGTTTACGCCCAACTGGCTCAGGTTGTTGGTGACGGTGGCCGTGTAATGCAGGCGGGGCAACACTTCACCCGTGGCCCAAATGCCGCTGCTGAAGCCCGCGCGGAAATACTCATCGGCCATGGCGCGATCGTTCGCCTGCCACAGCGGGTGCGAGCCCAACATGCTCCTGGTGGTGGGCAGGCCATTGATGCCGCCGCTAAGGTTGAAGGCTTTGTGGAAGCGGTAAGTGATGGAGCCGATCAGCAGTATCTGCCCGGTGCTCATCACGCTCCATGTGTTCACCTGCCATACGAACTTCGGGGTGAAGGCCCAGCCATTGAAGTAGAGGTAGCTGCGGTGCCATTGGATGTCGTTGCGCGGGTCCAAGGGGCGCTCACGGCCCAGGTGATCGGTGAAGGTCTTGCCATCGGGCGTCTGGTCCACCCAGCGCAGCAGCACGTAGGTGCTGAAGTTCACCGAGCCGTGCTTGCCATGGGCCAGCTCGAAGCCCTTTCCAGGAGTGAACTCGCCGAAGGTCTTCGTCTCCTGCACCATCGCACGGATGCTGTCGCGCTGGGCCTTGGTGAACACGTAGAACGTGTCCGTGGCATTGAACAGGCGCGAGACGCGTACGGTATCACCGTCCTGGGCCATGCCCTGCATGCCGAGCAGGAGGAGAACGGTCGGGAGGAGGAGCTTGCGTAAGGGCTGGAACATGCGGGGTCTGGTATGGTCGGCTGCCGAACGGGCGGGCAGGCCTCATGGACCTGCCCGCCCGTCACGGCCTGCCCGGTTCAATTCACTTCTTTACAGCGGGCACCTTGGGCGCTACCAGGTAGGGGTTCGCCTTCAGGGCCTTCACCACATCGTAGATCACGCGCTGGCCTTTCACGCTGTTGCCGGCGGCATCCAGCGGGGGGCTCACCACGGCGATGCCGAACTTGCCGGGGCACACGGCGATGAGGCCGCCGCCCACGCCGCTCTTGCCGGGCAAGCCGGTGTTGTACAGCCAGATGCCGCTGTCGTCATAGAGGCCTGCGGTGGCCATCACGGCCAGCACATGCTCCACGGTCTCCGCGCTCACCACGCGCTTGCCGGTCACGGGGTTCACACCGCCGTTGGCCAGCGTGGCGGCCATCATGCCCAGGTCCAGCGCGCCCACGTTGATGGCGCACTGCTTGGTGTAGAGATCGGTGCTCTGCACGGGGTCCCAGTACATGCGCTCGTAGGCGAAGAGCAGGTGGGCGATGGCCTGGTTGCGCTGGTTGGTGGCCGCCTCGCTCTCATACACCGGCTTGTTCACCTCCAATTGGCGTCCGGCCATGTCGCTGTGGATCTGGATGATGCGCGCCCATTTCTCTTCGTAGGTCTTGCCGCGCACCAGGCTGGTGGTGGCGATGGCGCCGGGGTTCACGCAGCTGTTGATCTCCTTGCCGCGCATGCGCTCCACGGCCGTGATGCTGTTGAACACCTCGCCGGTGGCGTCCACGCCCACTTTGTCCTGGATGGCCTTTGCTCCTTCGGCTTCGATCACACTGGCCAGTGCGAACACCTTGCTGATGGATTGAATGGATACCATGGACTTCACATCGCCCTGGTTGTACACCTTGCCATCCACGGTCACCAGGGTGACACCGAACAGGTCGCTGGGCACCTCGGCCAGTGCGGGGATGTAGTCGGCGTTCTTGCCTTCCTTGAGGTTCTTGTACTTGTTGTAGGCCGAGTCCACCACGGTCTGGTAGCGATCAGGTGCCAGGGTGGTGCCTTTCTTCTGGGCGAAAGCGGTGCCGATGAGCATCACCGCCAGCGTGGCCGTGGTGATGCGAAGGGTGTTGCGGTTCATGGTCATAGGGTGTTGGGGAGGCGTCAGCCGTTCGTGCGCTTGTAGAAGGTCTGTCCGAAGTAGTACTTGAAGGAGGTCTGCACCTTGATGGCGCTGTATTCCCAATCGTCACGCAGGTTCGTACGGCTGCCGTACTGCACTTCCACGCCCCACATCATGTTCTTGGCGGGGTAGAAGAGCAGGTTGGCCAGGCCGTAGCCGCCGGACTTGAAGCTGCCGGCCGCCGAGGTGGCCGCCAGGTCCTGGTCCAGGAAGGAGTAGCCGATGGAGGAGCTCATCTTGTCGCTCCACTGGTGGTCCAGGAACACCAGCCCGCCGAACACCGGGAGGGCGTAACCCTCGATGGGCTTCGTGGCATTGGTGCTGTCCTCCTTGATGCCGATATCGGCACTGGCATCGTTCAGGTAGTTCTGGATGCCCTGGCCGTAGACGAACTGCGCACGGATGGTGGACTTCTCGCCAAGCTTGATGTTGGTGCTCAGGTTCAAGCCCCAGCCCAGCGCGTTGCCGTCAAGGTCCAGACTGTCCTCCACCTGGTCCTCCCATTGAATGTTGCGCACGATGCCGGCCAGTTCCACGTAGCCGAAGCCGGTGCTCTTGCGGTACTCGAAACTGAGGTCGGGCGTGGGGAAGCGGAGGCGCACGTTCTGCTGTACCAACAGATCGCCGTAGTTGCCGTTGTCGCTGCTGGCCCCGGGGCGCTCAATGGCGCAGGATCAATGGCCCATGAAACTAACGGCACAGGACAGGTCCATCACCGTCTACCAACCGCAGCCGGAGAGTTATACCGATGGGAACGTCACGGCCCGAGCGGCGGTGGCGATCCAGCAGCAGGGAAAGGAGCCCGTGTATGGAGCGGTCTGGATGAGCGGTTTCCTGGAGGTTGACCGGGACACGCGTATGGGTACGCTCACCCGCTTGGAGGTGACCGATGCGAAATTCCCTGCGGTGGCGGACACGGCGCGGCTGAAGGCCTTGCGGTCATTTCTTGCCGATGAGATCCCCAAGCATGCACAGCCCATAGCGATCGACCGGTTGATCGCTTCGCTGGAACTGGCGAACGGCCAGCGTCCCGCCCTCAAGAACGATCCGCCCATCATCTTCTATGAGCAAACGGCCAGCACCCTTGTGCTGATCGATGGTGATCCCATATTGCAGCCGGTGGAGGGCAGCAATTATCAGCGCGTGGTGAACAGTCCCTTCCTGATCGCGTGTACGAAAGATGGTCGGTCGTGCTTCCTCGGCGGGGAGACGTTCTGGTATAGTGGTCCGGCAGCCATCGGACCATGGAGCCCGACGACAAGTGTGCCCGCCGACCTGAAGGCCTTGATGAAGACGGACCAGGACCAGGGTGGTACGGTGGCCGATTCAAGTGGCGCACCGCCCAAGTTGGTGGTGAGCACCAGGCCTGCCGAGCTGCTTCAAACCAAGGGTGCTGCCGATCTGCAACCCATTCAAGGCACACAGTTGCTGTACGTAACGAACACGGACAACGACATCTTCATGGATATCGCTTCGCAACGGTTCTATGCCTTGCTGAGCGGACGCTGGTTCTCGGCGGCCAAGCTGGGCGGCGAGGGTTGGTCCTTTATGGATGCAGAGAAACTTCCTGCCGACTTCGCGAAGATCCCTGAAGGCAGTGCCAAGGATGGTGTGTTGGCCAGTGTGCCGGGTACCGAAGCCGCACGCGAGGCCGTGCTGGACGCCAGTATCCCGCAGACCGCCAAGGTGCAGCGCACTGCCACCACCACGATCACCTACGATGGCGAGCCCAAGTGGCGGCTGATCGAGGGCACACAGATCTACGAGGCGGAGAACGCTTCCACCAGTGTGCTCTACATCAACAAGCGCTTTTATGCTTGCGACAATGCCGTGTGGTACGAGAGCGACGACTCCATGGGCCCTTGGAACGTGTGCACCAAGGTGCCCTCCGAAGTGAAGGACATTCCGCCGAGCAGCCCCAACTACAACGTGAAGTACGTGGAGGTGTATGAAAGCACCCCGGACGTGGTGTATGTGGGCTACACCCCCGGCTACACCGGCTGCTATGTGTACGGCCCCACAGTGGTGTACGGCACCGGCTACTACTACCGGCCGTGGTACGGCACGGTGTACTACCCGCCGCCTGTTACCTATGGGTTCAACATGCACTACAACCCCTGGACGGGCTGGAGCATGGGCATGACCGTGAGCAATGGATGGATGACCGTACACATCGGTGGCTACCCCGGCGGCTGGTGGGGGCCGCCCATGTACCGCCCGCCCTATTACCGCCCTCCCTACCACTACGGTGGTGGAGGGTACTACGGTGGACGTGGTAACAACAACACCATCAACATCGACAACAGCACCAACATCAACGTGGGTAACAAACCGGGCGGTGGGCAGGGCTCGGCCAACCGGCCCAGCACCCAGCCTGCCAACGGTGGCAATCTTTACGACCGGGGTAAGAACCCTAGCGTGCAACCCAGCCGCCCCAGTGCATCCACCGGTACGGTAAAGCCCGGTGCTTCCACGGGTGGTGGCGCCAACACAAGGCCGGCCACCACGCCTGCGGGGGGCGGTGCTGGTGCGAGCAACAACATGTACACCGACAAGGCAGGAAACGTTTACCGAACTGACGGCAGCACCTGGCAGCAGCAGGGCAGCAACGGGAGGTTCCAAACAGTGAGCCCTGGGACCGGCCAGGCCACCACGCGTCCTTCAACGGGCCAGACCGGGACCCGGCCGACCACGGGGCAGGCCACAACTGGCCAGGGTGGCCGCGGCACCGCGCCTGCAATGCCCCCCGCCACCCAGCAACAGTTGCAGCGCGATCAGGCGAGCCGTGACCGCGGACAGCAGAGGGTGAATAATTACCAAGGTCGTCCTTCGCCGGGTACCGGAAGCTATGGCGGGGGCGCTCGCGGAGGTGCAGCCCCACGTGGTGGCGGTGGCCGACGATGAACGACCTACTTTCACAACCCTCAACGCGAAGAATTCCTATGAAGCATGTGATCCTTGCCGCCTTTTTTGCGGCCCTGTTCATTGGCTGCGGAAGCAGCACCCGTTTGGTGACCAGTTGGCGCGACCCCTCGGTCTCCATAGAGGAAGGAAGTCTCAAGAAGGTGCTCTTCGTGGCGCTTCTTAAGGACGAGGCCACACGGCGCGCTGCAGAGGATGAATTGGTGGCGCGCAGCAAGGCACAGGGCGTGGCATCCTATACCTACTTCGGCAATAACATCGAGGCCATCAACGCGCCGGGCATGAACGATCAAATGATCAAGGACGGCATTGATGGCGTGGTGATCTTGCGTTTGGTGGACCTCACCAAGGAACAGACCTACGTGCCGGGTACCGCATACCCGTCGTATTATGCTTCACCCTACGGTTACTATGGCTACGCGGCCCCCATGTACTATGATCCCGGCTATGTGCGCACCGATGTGACCTACACGATCGAAACGAACATCTACGGCACCAAACAAGGCAAGCTCGTGTGGACCGGTACCACGAGTACGGTGAATCCCAGCGACCTCAGCACCACGGTGCGCGAGATCATGGAGGAGATCCACTGGAAGATGGTGAAGGAGGGCTTCCTCACGCGGCCCGCTTCCAAGTAGGCCCTAAAGACCTAATGCCGGGATGATCGGCCGGATGTGGTGGAACCGCCAGCCTGCCGCCAAGCGTGCGCTGGCCAGGCCGTTGCTCAGTTCAACATCGGGCGTCACATATCCTGTGCTCAGGAAATTGTAGGCTGTCAGGGCGGCATACCAATTGTCGCCCACATAGCCGGCGCCAATACGCGTTTCGGTGGTCAGTGCCGCGCTCCATCCAACATTGAGCGATCTTCCATCGGAAGTGCCCAGCATTTGTTGTTGTGCACCAATGCCTGGCACCAGCATCAGGTTCACGAAGCCGCGTCCCCATAGGCTGAACGTGTGGGTATAGCCGCCCGTGATGCCCATCACCCAGCGCCGAACGCTCGTAACGGTGGGTGGGGCTTCATAGAGTTGGCGTTGGTACACGGGCACCAGGCTGCTATCAACGGTGGTGCGCGTGAACCAGAAGGTGCCGCCCACCACCCAACTGCCAGCGCTGCGTTTCTGTCGCTCCATTTGCCAAAGTGCGGCGGTGTGCGAATAGCGTTGGGTGTTGAAACCCCTGCTCAATGTGGCCATGTAGGTCACGGTCTCCATATCCGGGCGTTGCGGGTAGGGTTCGCCTTCGGTCCAGTCGGGATCCACCAACGTGGGGTCTTCCACATGGAAGCCCTTGCTGAACCGTAGCGAGTTGCGGAACCACCACTTGCGTCCGGTATATCCGAAGCCCAGGCCACGACTTTCTGTGGGGCCACGCGCCTCGTCCACACTGCTCAGGCCGGGAATGCTGGCCGTGTATTCGATCCCTAGCCACTTATAGTCCAAGGCAAGACCGTATTGCACGGGCGAGTTGGTGCTCAGGTCCAGTTCCTCATCATCCGTGCGTGTCAGCGAAACATTGCTGCTCAGGTGCGCCATCACCGGGCTGATCACCAGGTCGTCGCGGTAGCTGGCAATGTAGGCCGTGTCGTAGTCGGGGCCCTTGGTGCTATCGCCGTTCAACAGGCTGTTCAGGAATACGCTGAACTGTGCGTGCGAAGGGGTGCAAAGCATGGCCCCGCACAGCAGCGGGATAAACACGCGTGTACCAAAGGCGGACATCGGCCACCAAGGTAATTGCGCTGGTCCTCGTTCGTTCCAAGGCCCCTTCCTGCATAGCACACCATGGCCGGGAGCGCGGCCTCAGGCCCCCTCGGTAGAGCGGTTCAATGGTCCGCAGTGCCGAGCCCTCATTGCCTATTGTTGCCAGCGCTCCCGGAGGTGTGGATAGTGCCTGTACCCTTGGTGGTGAGCTGTAATTGTGAGCCACTCTGCAGGTACACATCGCCCGTGCCCAACAGGTCCACCTGCCCGCTCTGCCGCACCTTCAGTTCGTTCAGGTGAGCCGAGCCACTGCCTTGTAGCAGTACCTTGAGGTCATCGGTAGTTCCGGATAGCGTGGCCTCGCCGCTGCCCAATACGCTTACATCACATATGCCCTGCACGTTCACGTTGCGCGCGTATACACCGCCCGAACCCTGCACCAAGGCCATGATGGAATGAATGCGGTCCGCGTTCACCAGCACAATATCGCCAGAGCCCAGCGCGCTCATTTCCACCGCCTTCGCAGCCTTGATGTTCTCCACATTGATGTCACCTGATCCCTGCACCAGTAGTTCGAGCTTGTCCACTTGCTCTATGGTGCCCACCACCATCTGTCCCGAACCAAGGATCGTAAGGTCCAATAGGTCCGTTGCGGGGATGTTCGTTGCCGCGATCTGGCCCGATCCGCTCACCTTCAAGCCGCCCACTGCGGGCATGCGCACCAGGCAGCTCACATTGTCCGGTCGGTTGTTCCTGTTCTGCGTTTGCTGGTAGCTGATCCGCAGTACGTTGCCATCAACACGGATGTCCAGCTTGTCCAGCAGTTCCTCTTCACCAGTGGCCGAAACGGCGAAAGGCCCGATCTCCACCACTACGTCAACACTGGAGGTCAAGTGTACCTGTGTGAACCCCTGCAGATCGAACTGGCGTTGCCCGTTCGTCCGCGTGATAACCGGTGGTGCCTCGGGTCCGCCTGCAGGTGGTGCCTCGGCAGGCGTTTCTGCCGCATCTGCCGTTGTCTTATCGGCCGGTAGCGGCTCTTCATGTTGAACGGTGTTCTCCACCACGGGTGAGATCACCGCGTATTCCGGCTTTTGTGGTTTCGCGGGTATGTCGAGCACTACCGCTGGCGCATCCTCTTCCAACAGCGGTATTTCCACGGTCGCCGTTGGTGCCGCTGGCAGCTCGTTCAAGGCTGCGGAACCGGTGGGTGCAGCGCCACTGAACAGGTACATGCTGGTGGCTACGAGCAAGGTTGCGGAACTGGTCATGACAATGGTGTTGAGATTGAATTTGAGGGTATGGATGAGCCACGCCATGGCGCCCATGGCCAAGGGGAATGCGGCCACCATCCGCTCCACTTGTTGGAGGCTTACTTCGGTGGGCAGCTCGCGCAGACAGGCCAGCGTGTCCTTGGGGTCTTCCGCGTGGTTCATAGGAGCAGTGATCCAAGGGTTTGAAGCAGTTCGCTGTTCAGTGAACGGACGCGGCCTTCAAGCTGTCCACGCAATGCGGTCCGGGCACGGCTCACGCGGGTCTTCACGGCGTTCTCGTTGGTGCCCTGTATCTCGGCGATCTCGGCCATGCTCAGCCCCGATACCTCGAAGAGCACCAAGGCATCACGCAGCTTCCCGGGCAGTTGGTCCATGGCGCGGTAAAGGATGTCCACGTCCACCAGCATCTCTGCCGAGGCACCTCGCTCACGCAATCGCGCTGCTTGTTGCTCGGTGATGTCCACATTGCGTTTGCCGATGCGCCAATGGCTGGTGGCCCGGTTCCGCGCTGCACGCAACAGGTAGTGCAGCAGTTGGTCCTTCTGCCGAATGCGCTCGAACTGCTGGAAGGCGCTCAGCAATACGTCCTGCATCAGGTCCTGCGCGTCCATTCGGCCATAGGCCAGTGCCGAGCAGTAGCGCGCAAAAGGCTCGTGGCACTTTTGGTAGGCTTGCATGAACGCGCTGCGCGGGTCGTCGGTCACGTGTGTTCGGGCTGTGTTCAAGGGGATAGTCGCCGATGTGGACGAAAGGTTACACGGCCTATGCGGAAATTGTTGAACGCAGGGCCGGTATGGATCAGTGATGTTCGGTCACTTGCCAATTTCCGCCAGCGCCACCAGGTACTTGTCAATGTAAGTCTCCAGGCTCCGCGCCTTGTACTGCATCACGTATCGCGGGTGCTCCAGGGCGATCACCTTTTCGAACAGTCCAAGCCGTTCGTTCAATTTGCTGAAGTAGGCGGCGTTCTTTCCGGTGCCAATGATGAGCACCCGGTCCGTACGCATGCCGCAGTTCACCAGCGTGCGAAGCCACTGCTCCACGTAGGGTTTCACGGCCTGCTCCAGTGCTTTGTCGTCGTAGTAGTTCAGGTTTGTGGCGCTGCCGTTAGGGCGAGCCTTCACGAACCCGAGCGGACAGATGGCGTGCACATACACCTGGTCGTAGAACGCCTTCGGTCCGCCCGCTGCGCGGATCATGCGGTAGAAGAAGTCGCTGCTGGGCTCGTGTGTTCGGAGGCCGTTAACGGGTATGCCAAGGTCGCTTTCGCAGCGTTTGGTGTCGGTGAAGGAGAGGCCTGTGCTGCCCGCACCCAAGCGCCCGGGGTTGATGCCGAGCATCAGCGTGCGTGGTCTGTCATCATTGTAATACTTGCGGTGGAACGTGGTGACAATGCGACGGATCTCAGCGGCGTGCGTGCCGTTGAAGGGGTCGAGCACGTGTATGCCCTTGGGCAACTTGGTGCCTGTCAGCGAGAAGGAGAGGACGTGCTTGAGGAGGCGATCGGCGAGCATGTGGGCAAGGTACTACGCGAGAGCGGCCACGAATGCTGTGGACAACTACTGACAAATGTCTAATAAAGGATAAAAGAGTCCGATATATTTGCGCCCATGGACAGGGGTGGTAGTGGCGAGAAGATGGTCGGTGGTCTGCACTCGGTGCATCGTCGACTCATCTTCTTTGTGCTCGTGGCCCTCTTTATTGTGCAGACCGGTCTGACCTGGTCCAGTTCCACAAAAGTGATCACCGGTCATGGTTCATTGAATGCCGCCGCGTACCGGGGGCGTCAACTGTATCAGGAGTTCAATTGCACGGCCTGTCACCAGTTCTATGGTCTTGGTGGCTACATGGGCCCTGATCTCACCAATGTGACCCGCACCAGCGGGAAGGGTGCCACTTATGCCAAGGGTATTATTCTGCATGGAACAGAGCGGATGCCAGCGTTGGGCATTTCCCCGTCGCAGGCCGACGATCTGATCGCCTACTTGGAAGCATGGGCAGCCTCCGGCACCTATCCGGTGCGTGCAGTGAACCTCACTCCCTGGGGCACCTACCGCGAAATGCACACGAACAATGACCAGTGACCGTAACGCCCGTTCATTCGTGCTGTTGGGCGTGGGCGCGCTATGGGCCGGTGCGTTCTTCGGAGTGGTGGGTTCCTGGCAGCATGTGGTGCCAGGCATATTCGAGGTGGTGCCATTTGTAAAGGCGCGGCCCCTTCATGTATCGCTGGTGGTGGCGTGGATCTTCATGGTCGCCGTGGGAGGCGTGTACCATTACCTGCCGCAATTGGTGGGCGCTCCGTTGCATTCGCCACGCCTGCTTCGCCTTCACTTGTGGTGTTGGGTGGCAACAGGCCTTGCCATATTGGTAAGCTATGCCATGGGCCGCTTTGGTGGTCGCGAGTATTGGGAGTTCCCGCCCTGGTTGGGTGCCTTGGTAGGTGGCTCTTGGCTGTTGCTCGTCTACAACTTCTTCCGAACGGCGTTCAAGCTAAAGGGACCATGGCCGGTCTATCTATGGATGTGGGCCACTGGGGTCGTGTTCTTCCTGTTCACCTTCCTTGAGGCTTACACCTGGATCTGGCAGAGGCCTGACGATAATGTGGTCCGTGATCTGATGGTGCAGTGGAAAGCATACGGGGCCCTCACCGGTTCGTGGAACATGCTGGTCTATGGCACCTCCATGGTGGTGATGGAACGCATCAGCGGTGACCGCACGGTGGCCCGGTCGAACACGGCTTTCCTGCTGTACGCGCTCGGATTCACCAACCTGCTTTTCGGCTGGGCGCACCATGTCTACCCGGTGCCATCAGCGCCGTGGTTGCGTTTACTGGCCTATGGCATCAGCATGACCGAGTGGATCATCCTGGCGCGCATCATTCGCCAATGGCGACGTACAATGCAGGAGGCGATCGGTCATCGCGAGCAGGTCGTGCATCGTTTCCTGTATGCCAGTGAACTATGGGTCTTCATGAACCTGGGCTTGGCATTGCTCATCTCCATTCCGGCCATCAATCTCTTTACGCACGGCACGCACATCACGGTGGCACATGCCATGGGGAGCACCATCGGTATCAACACCATGATCCTCTTCGCTTCGGTGTTCCATTTGGCTCATTATAAAGGCAATGATCCTGTGCCGAATTCTGCCGACCTGCGTTGGGGCTTCCGCCTCTTCAATGGTGGGCTGGTTCTTTTCTGGTTGAGCCTGATCGGTGCGGGTCTGGTGAAGGGCTGGTACACCGTGATGACGGAAATGCCGTTTCAGCAGGTCATGCAGCGCGTGGTGCCCTTCCTGGCCTCCTTCGCAGTGTGGGGGCTGGTGCTGTTCACGGGCATTTCGGTACTGGCCTGGCATGCCGTGCGTGCACTATGGTGGAAGTCTTCTCGGGAGCGAAGCCGCCATTCTACGGACCCCTTCACATCCTCATTGCCGACCAGCCTGCCATGATCGGAACATCAACCGTAAGTGCCCCAACGCGCGTTGGAAATGCTGCGCTTGTCGAAGAGATAAGGGCCCTTAAGCAGGAGCGTAATGCCGTGCTATTGGCCCATTATTACCAGACCCCGGATATCCAGGAACTGGCCGATGTGGTAGGAGATAGCCTCTCACTTGCACAAGCCGCGGATCGCACCGGTGCGGATACCATCCTGTTCGCCGGTGTGCATTTCATGGCGGAGACGGCCAAGATCCTGAACCCTGCACGCACGGTGTTGGTGCCTGACATACATGCGGGATGCTCCCTTGCCGATAGTGCGCCTGCCGAAGCCTTCGCGGACCTGCTCCATCGTCATCCCGATCATCTGGTGGTGAGCTACATCAATTGCAGTGCGGCCGTGAAGGCCATGAGCGACATCATCTGCACGAGCAGCAATGCGGTGCGTGTCGTGAACAGCCTGCCCAATGACCGCGGGATCATCTTCGCTCCTGACAAGCATTTGGGTGCCTACGTGCAGCGCATAACGGGTCGTGATCTGTTGTTGTGGGATGGCGTCTGTGAGGTTCATGTGGACATCAGTATGGACAAGCTGCGGCTGCTCATGGGCAAGTACCCGGATGCCAGGCTCATCGCACATCCTGAATGTCCGCAGCACATTCTAACGGAGGCGGACCATGTGGGGTCCACGGCATCGCTGCTTCAATTCGTGCAACGCGACCCGGGTCAGCGGTTCATCGTGGCCACCGAGGTCGGGATCCTGCATCGTATGCGGGCCGCTGTTCCGCATAAGGAGTTGATCCCTGCGCCGGTAAATGCGGACAATGCCTGTGCCTGCAGTGAGTGTCCCTATATGAAGTTGAACACGTTGGAGAAGGTGCGTGATGCGCTTCGCGATGGGTGCCCGGAGGTGGTGCTGCCCGAGAACGTGCGCATAGGTGCTGAACGCGCGCTCCGACGCATGCTGGCATTGGGATGAGCACACGGATGGATGTGGTCGTTGTGGGTGCGGGCATCGCGGGGATGGCCTTCGCAAATGGTCTGTCCGATGCGCTTGGTAGCCAAGCGGTACGCATACGTCTATTGATGAAGGCCGAACTTGAGGACAGTAGTTCAAGCCTGGCCCAGGGTGGCCTGGCGGCACCGATACATCGCGACGACAGTGTGGAGCAGCACGTGCAGGACACCATGCGAACAGGAGGCGGACGGAATGATGAGATGGTTGTCAGGGCAGTGGTGTCCGAAGCGCCGCGTGTGGTCGAGCGTCTGATAGCATGGGGCGCTGAGTTCGATCGCGATGCCAAAGGACGGCCGGCATTGGCGAGGGAGGGAGGACATGGTCGAGCGCGTGTGGTACATCGGGCGGATAGTACAGGTGCGGAGATCATGCGTGTGCTGCACGAACGTATAATGCACGACCCATCAATTGAGCAGTTGGAAAGGGTGCGCGCGATCGATCTGCTGATTGAAAATGGTCCGGACGGGCGACGCTGTGTCGGCGTACGTGCGCTCGATCTGAATACTGGCATGCTGCGCGAGCTGCATGCGCATCTTGTGGTGCTTGCCACTGGAGGCGTGGGGCAGGTGTATTCCACAACCACCAATCCGGTCACGGCCACCGGCGATGGTGTGGCCATGGCCATGCGTGCCAGTGTACCGCTCCGCGACATGGCCTTCGTGCAATTCCATCCAACGGCTTTGTATACCGGTGCATCAGGCAGGGCCTTCCTGATCAGTGAGGCCGTGCGCGGTGCCGGCGCCAGGTTGTTGGATAGCGATATGCTGCCTCTTATGGATGGGGTGCATCCGCTACGTGATCTGGCGCCGCGCAATGTGGTGGCGCGAGCGATCCATCGGGAGATGCTGAGGTCGGGTCGACCGCATGTCTGGCTCGATGCCAGCGGCATGGGTATGGCCCGTTTCGGTCAGGACTTCCCGGCCATTGGACGGTGGTGCGAGGCGCGCGGCATTGTGCCGGGCAGGGACCTGCTGCCGGTGGCACCTGCGGCACATTATCTCTGTGGCGGTATCGCAACCGACCTTACGGGTCGCACGCAGTTGCCTGGACTGATGGCCATGGGGGAGTGTGCTGGAACGGGACTGCATGGTGCGGATCGTTTGGCCTCCAATTCACTGTTGGAGGCACTTGTGTTGCCGGATAGAGCGGTGCGCATGCTCGTGGCAAGCCGTAATGCATGGGGTGTACTGCCAAAGGACCTTGATCTGGAGGTGCGCCTCTCGCGCCAAGTCCCTCGCGACCTCTACCTGTTAAGACAGGACCTGCATCATGCCATGGATACCCATGTCGGGCTGGAACGCAGTGCCGAAGGACTGAACACCGCTCTCCGGGCCATAGCGCGGTGCGAGCGTCACTTGCGCACGCTTTGGGGTCGTCGTCGTTGGAGCGCCGAGGTGGTTGATCTGCGTGACATGCTCGCAGTGGCGCGGTCCATTACGGAGATGGCGTTGTGTGAGCCTGCTAGCGCAGGAACTCACTACCGATAGGATGGTCCGGTGTCTTCTGCCGCGTGATAACGGGTCGGTCCTTCAACGATGGGATCGGTCCATCAGTGCTTTCTCCAACACCTTCGCGCGCGGGAACAGAATGTTGTTCTCCAAATGGATGTGCCGGTGCAGGTCCTGCTCGAACTCCCGCAGCATGGCGTAGGCCGTGGCATAAGTTGTGCATCCGTCAGGTGGGTTGGAGTATTCATCGCTCAACTCTGCGATACGACGGAATCGTTCACCCTCTGCATCGTGCTCGTGCTCCATCATGGCGATGGGGTTGTTCACGGTACCGAAGTGGGGTGTAGGCATAGCGCTGCAGTGCAGATGGGCTTTTTCCAGTTGGTTGATGAAGGGGAATAACACAAGTTCCTCCTTCTTCATGTGTGCGGCCATTGCACCAGCACATTCCTGGAACTCGCGCTGGATGGCAAAGAGTTCCGGATGCCGGTCGCCATGCACTTTGCACAGTTTGTCCAGGAATTGGAGCAACGTGATCGATCGGGATTCCACGTAGCGATGGTGCACACGTTCAATATGTTCGATCAAACGGGCAAGCGGCCAGTGCTTGACATCATCGTTCACATCGCTATTGCGTACGATCGCTTGGCGCACCTCTTCTTCCAAGACGGCTGGGTCGAGGTCCTTTGTACGGCACACTTCCGCCACGGTGCGACCACCCTTGCAACAAAAGTCGATGCCGTGTGCATTGAAGACGGCCGCGGTGCGATAGTCGTCGGCCACAATGGAGCCGATGGTACGTTCGGGGGTGATGTCGAGCATGGGCATGTTGGAAGTCTGTATTTGCAGGGCGCAAAATAACGGATAAAAATATCCGCAATAGATGACCAATGACAATTCAACGTGTTTCCGGCAAGAAAGGGACTTCAGTCCAGAAGGAGCTGTGCGAGCCTCTTCGCGTCAATGATCCGCAGTTCGCGACCAACGGACTTGATGAGCTTCTTCCGCTGTAATTCGCTCAATGCCCGGATGGTGCTCTCGTAGGAGGTTCCGGCATGGTCCGCAAGGTCCTTTCGTGAAGGGGTGAAGGCCAACAGCGTTTCGTCATCCTTATCATACCCGAAACTGCGTTGGGCGGCAAGAATGGCCTTGGCCACGCGTTGTTGCACGCTCAGGTTGATGTGGTTCTTGGTCTGTTCCTCGCTTCGACGGAGCTCTTCCGCGAAGAAGAGCATGAAGTAGTAGCTGAAAGAGGGGTTGGCCTTGAGCGCGCTCAGGAACAAGGCCATGGGGATGCCATCCACCGAAGTGGGCTCCAAAGCGGTGGCCGAGATCGGATAGGTGAAGTCATCGCCAATGCCCCGGTGTCCCACTACCTGGCCGTCCCGCGCAAAGCGCAGGATGCGTACCGACCCATCACGAAAGGTGCTGTACACTTTCACGCGGCCTTTGCGCACGATGTACAAAAGATCGGCAGCGCTCCCTTCCGTACAAATGTCCTCGTCGGCCTTATAGGTGGTGGTCACACATTCCTTGCGGATACGCTCACGCCATTCGGGGCTGCAGTGTTGACGAATGATCGCCGCCAGGGTATCGGGCAGTGGTATCCGCATTGCAGGTATCAGCCTTTCAAGCGGAACGCTCCGGCCTTGGCACCAAGGCCCATGGCCACATCATGGACAGAGGTTTGTTCGAGCATGGTGCGTAAGCGCTCCCTCACATCCTTGAATTGATCGTGCACCGGGCAGGGCTTCTTGTCGCTGCATTGTGGCAGGCCGAGCGCACAGCCGGTGTAAACCGCATCACCATCAATGCTTTTTACAAGGGTGGAAAGGAGCAGCTTTCGGGCACGGGCCTCGGTCAGTGTGAAGCCGCCTCCCGGGCCCTTCATGGAACCGATATGCCCGTCGCGGACCAGTTTCTGAAGCACTTTCGCGGTGAAGGCCTCGGGAGCACCAATGGCCTCTGCGATCTCCTTGACCGTGGCACGTTGGTCGGCGGCAGTGAATTGCGCGATCTGAAGGGTGGCCCGTATACCATATTCGCAGGCCTTGGAGAATATCATGATCAGCGCGAAGATACTCTGCGCATGGTGTTCAAGTCGAGGGGCGGCGCTGCCAGATGCCGCTTGCCAGCAGCAGCAGGACCCCCAATGGCATGAGGCCCGAGGCGATGACCATGTGCAGGTAATGACCGGGGATGAGGCCAAGGCCCGCCCAGAAGAAGGTGCCCTGCGTGAAGAGCAGGAGCTCGCTCAGGATGATGCCGCCGATAAGTGCACCCAGTCCCACGCGCACTGCTGTTACGCGGACCTCGAACCAGCCATTGGCAATGGCATAGGCCAGCAATAGTGAGGTCATGGTACCCAGCGTGTTCAAATGGATGAAGCCCATGACGAAGTGCCGGATGGTCAGGGCCATGATAGCCACGGACGGAATTGCGACGGATGCCTGCACGAGCACCTTCATCGCCATGCTGACCAAAGCAATGCCAATGAGCACCTTGGCCAGTGCTGGCAACCGTTCACTGGCCACTTTGCGTGAGCGCCGCAGGATGGCGAACGTGCGCCAAGCGGCCCAGACCTGTAAGGCTACCGCAGCAGAGACCGTTGCGAAAACAGCAGGGTGGGGCTCGCTCCAGGCGATGGCGAGCGCGTAAGTGAGAACAGCGGACAGCACCCATAGGGCCATGGTCAGCTTGTCGATGCGGAGGTCGAGTCCCTGGCGTTCGGCCCAGCGGGCGCCCAGTGCCATCGCTGCGAACCAGAACCATCCGTTGAACTGGAAATGGAGGAAGAACTGTACGGCCCAATAGTAGATCTCCTTGCCTTGGTTGCCGGTGGCAATGATGGGGCCGATGGCAAAGACACCGCAGGTTGAAAGCACGAACATGGCGATGGCCCATCGCGTCAATCCGCCACTTCCCTGGGTGGGCCACTGTCTGCTGGTGCGCCAAAGGATGATGAGCAAGGCGAAGGCCAGCAACAGGTGGATGGAGGACGCCGCGATGGATACTGTACCATATCCCTGCAGGGGGAAGCTCAGGAGCATGAGCACCACCATGGTCTGCAGTCCGATGAGGAGCGGCCTTACCCGTGGACCGACCTTCCCCTGGCCGCCATCGTGCAGCAAGGCTACCACCACACCGATGAACAACCAGCCCAGTAGTGCCGTGTGGGAGTGACCGTGCAGCCATGGGCGGAACCGCACGAAGGGCAATTCAACCAGGAACAGCATGCGGAGCAGCAGCCCAATGACAGCTGCAGCGAACAGGTCGGCCAGTGCAATAAGGAACCAGGTGCGCATGGTAGGGTACCGTTCCGGGCGGCTTGGTCCCGAACGGGGTGCCAACATACCGGTCAAAAGTCAGTTGAATAACTGATAAGTATCATGTAGGGGATAAGAATGTCCGTAGATATTTGTCCCGTTCGAAACCCTACATACCGAACATGACCATGAAGAAGCACATCTTTCTGTCCGGCCTGCTGATGTCGGCCTTGGTGATCTCGATCTCTGCCTGTGGTGGAGGAAATGAAACGTCCGATGGGCCTCCTGGTGCCAGTGCTACGCCGCCTTCAGCCAATGGAGGTGGAGCAAGTGCCCCAGCCGCCGGTCTGATCACCGCAGCGGATATCACCTTGGGTGACATCGATCAGGCGATGGCGGAAAAGGGTCGTGGTACCTACGATGTGAAATGTCAGGCCTGCCACAGCACCGGTCCGAACCGCGTGGTGGGACCCGGCTGGAAGGGAATTACCGAGCGCAGGCAGCCTGAATGGATCATGAACATGATGTTGAACATCGATGTGATGTTGGAGACCGACCCTGAAGCCCAGAAGGGCTTGGAGGAATGTCTGGTGCGCATGCCCAACCAGGGATTGAGCAAGGACCAGGGCCGCGAAGTGCTGGAGTTCATGCGTACGCTCTGAATCACGATAACGCCTATCACCCAAACCCCAACCAATGAAACGTCCTCTTATCGTTACCGGCACCAGCTTGGGTGTCATCGCAGGAGCTTTCCTGCTGATGCACAGCCTTCCGGGCTGCCGTCCGTCAGGAACCACCAAGAGCGTGGTGACCGGCGATGCCGCATCCAAGGTCTACGTGAAACCCGGCACGCATGACGAGTTCTACAACTTCGTGAGCGGTGGATTCAGTGGCCAGCTCGCCGTGTACGGCATTCCAAGCGGGCGTCTGCTGCGCGAGATCCCCGTGTTCAGTGTGGATCCTGAGAGCGGCTATGGCTACAGCGAGGAGACCAAGGCCATGCTCACCACCAGCCATGGTTTCATTCCGTGGGACGACAGCCACCACCCGGAGCTTTCGCAGACCGACGGTGTGCCTGATGGCAAGTGGTGCTTCATCAACGGCAACAACACGCCGCGCATCGCACTGATAGATCTGGGCACTTTCCGCACAGGCAGCATCATCGAGATCCCCAACAGCGCAGGGAACCACAGCTCGCCATTCACCACGGGCAATAGCGAATATGTGGTGGCCGGCACCCGCTTCAGCGTACCCATGGGCGATGACGCTTCACGCGATGTGCCCATCAAGACCTACAAGGAGAACTTCAAGGGCAACGTGAGCTTCATCCACCCCGAACCGGAGAC
>CAZQFG010000032.1:0-22430 GCA_964592515.1 uncultured Chryseobacterium sp.
ATGCTATGGGCTGTTCTTGGGGCGGCAAAAGTAGAAAGGCCCGGCACTGCGGCCGGGCCTTTCCGTCACATCATCAATGTTACTTACCGCAACAAGGTCACGTGCCCGGTGTAGGCCCGGCCATCGCCCAACACTACTTCGTAGTAGTAGGTTCCATCGGACAGGTCGTTGCCCGAGTTGTCCTTGCCCTTCCATTGGCTGCGGTAGTTCTTCGCCTCGTACACCACTTGCCCCCAACGGTTGTACACCTTCAACGTGTTGTTCCAGAATTCGATGTTCGTGATGTTGAAGGTCTCGTTGTTGCCGTCGCCGTTGGGCGTGAATACGTTCGGGATATCGATCTCAGGCGGGAACACCACGATGTAGACGGTCACCTCATCGGTGCAGCCGGCCTCGTTCACCACGGTGAGCGTGATCTCGTAGGTACCCGGGTCTTCGTAAGTGTAGGACGGGGACTCCAACCCACTGGTCGCGTCCGGCTCGCCAAAGGTCCATGACCACGTGTCAAGTGGGCTGCCATTGCCGTTGCTCTGGTCATCGAATTCGACCGTGGTCCCAATGGGAACCGGCGTAAGCGGATCATAGACGAACGCTGCGGTCGGGTTGTTGGCCACCACCACACTGAACGGATCCGAGGTGGCTGTGCATCCATCTGCACTGGTCACAGTTACCGTGTACGTCCCTGTTGTGGCCTCAATACTGGACGAGGTGGCATTCGTGGACCATTGGTAGCTCGAATAGGTCTCCGTGGTAGAAAGCACGACAGGTATTCCACCACAACTGAAATCAAGACCTGTGATCACCGGATCCGGGCTGGGCGCCAAATTCACCGTGAAGGGGTCGGAGGTCAGCGGGCAATCCCCGTAAGCCACTGTCACTGTATATGTGCCAGGCCCCACGTTCACGTTCGATCCGATGGCACCATTCGGCGACCACAGGTAGGTGTCGAACCCGACCGGAGCGTTCAGGTAGGCAATGCCGTCCTCGCAGATCAGGTTGTCGCCGGTGATCAGGATAGGCGCTTGAGGCGAAGGGTTCACCGTTATGGTGATGGTGGTATCGTAAGTACAACCAAAGTTGTCCGTTACGGAGAATACGTAGGGATAGGTACCGGGTTCGGTCGGGGCGGCCGTTCCTGTGGTCGGCGTACCAGGTATCAAACCCTCTCCCGTCCATGAGGCCGAGTCAGCCGATGCCAGACCAAGTACTGGAGTGTAGGAAGTGAGGTCAGGATACAGGTCGGGATTGAAGTTAAGCTCCCATGAGCAAAGGAACCCATCATCAATGCTCCACTGGTCGACCACCGTAAAGGTCCACACGCCGTTCAACGGGCAGCCTACCAACTGGTCCATTGGTTGCACGCTCTCATAGGTCCCGGAAGGAATAGTGCCAGCAGCATTGTCTGCCCACGTACCATTGGTAGCAAAAGGACTGAAACAGTACTCCCAGCATTCGCCGGGTGATGGGGGAACGGTCTCGCCATCCAAGGCACCACCAATGAATGTGCCTCCGCCACCTTGTTGGTGGAGGGTGACCGACTGGCCATTGGGGCAGGTCAAATAAACCACCAGATCACCCATGAAGCTGTGCTCCATTTCCACGCAAACCGATGGCAGGTCGCCAATATTGGTCAGTGTGGCACCTGGTGAGAACCCTTCAAACGTGAGCGTGCTATTGAACGGCACACCTTGTTCGTCCGGCAGGTAGATCCCATCGCCGAAGTTGGCTTCCGGGATCGCCGACCAAGTGACCGGGGTGGCAACGCCATTCAGATCGACAAGGTCACCTTGGCAGATAACGGTACTTTCCGTTGTTCCCGCGAAGATGGGCGTCGTGCTCACCAACAACTGAAGGTCCACGAGATTAGTGCTCTGACAGCCGTTATCGTCGGTCAGGGTCATTTGCACCACATATTCACCAGGATCAGGGAAGGTGTGCTGAACAACGGCGCCAGAAGTAACATCGGTCGTGCCATCGTCAAAATCCCATGCGTACTCCACGATGTTGAATCCGGCCGCCGCGAAGGATGCCGAAGCATCAAAGGTCACCACCTCATCCTGACAGATCAGGGCCGGGATCGCCTCACCGACAGTAGCAACGGCCGTCGGAGGCTCACACGGCTGGAAGCAGGTCAGAAGGGAGGAGAACACACCTGTCCCCGTTTCGTTGCTGATGAACACCAATGTCAAGCAACCCGTAGGGTTGGCGAATGATGCGGAAATAATGCCGGGAGAGTCCGAACCCGACCATGTACCGATCAACGGATAAGAGATGTCCGGCCCATCATAAATGGACAATTGGTCTGCTGGCGCCGAACCGGCCGTGCTCAGGGTGAAGGTGATGAACTGCAACGAGATCGCCGGACCACCACTGCCATCGGGACAAATGGTGGTGGTGTAATTCTCGTTGTTCTGGTACCCGCTCGCTCCTTCCCCACCGCTGTCCACGAACGCCCCACCGCAAGCGGTAACGCTTCCATCGGCCATCGTGTACACCTGGGCGTTCGCACCCATGGCAGCAGCCAATCCAAGGCCGACAAGGAACTTCTTCATCATGTTCTTGCGCATCTTTCGATCCTGTTCTGAGCTCGGCCTGCCCGGGCCATTTTTCTACAAATGGCCCGAACAAGGCCGTCAAATCTACATTTCACCGTTGAATCTGAGGCGACCTAATTCATGGGTGTCCGGTTCAACCAGACCACCTTCCCTTCGGTCACCGACCGTCCATCCGGAGTAAGCGCCTCAACGGCCACCAAGTACATGCCGTCCTCGCAGTTCGCGCCGGTCCATGCCTCTCCGCTGTTCGTGCTGAAGACCAGTTGGTTGTTCTTCATGGCGAACACTTTGACCAACACTTTGGCAAAGCCATCACCCAACACCTGATAGGTGTCGTTAATGCCATCGTTGTTCGGGGTGAACACGTTGGGAATGAACAACTTGGGCATATCAGCATCGTGTCGTTCCACATCCATCGCGAGGGACTCTTCCGGTTCGGAGGCCGCAGGTTGCACCTGCGCGGGAACTTGAAGCTCAGGCGTTTCCACTTTCGCTTTTTCAGCCAAGGCTTGAAGGATCCGTTCCACCTTGTCCGTGCCATTCACCAATTCCGGCTCTGTGGCGGGCTCAACATCCACGACCCTTGGCGAGGCAGGTTGTGCAGGAGTAGGTGTAGCTGCAGCGGTCCGGTCGGCACCTTCTCCATCACCCCCTATTACCCGAGCTGCCAAGGCACCATTGGTGGCGGTAATGCTCGCTGATCCGCTCTGTGCGGATGCTTGGGCGGCATTGGCCGCAGGTGCACTGATCGTTGCGTTCTCGCCCTTCAGCACTGCTTCCACCTGTGCCGGTCCCTCGGACACCTGGGCCTGAGGGATCGTAGCGGTCATCTTGGCGGGCTCATCATTGGTCCAAAGCAGTGTTGCGGCGGTGATCACCACTGCACCCGTGGCGGCGGCCACCCAACCCCATACCGTGGCGCCGGACCCGGCACCTGCTGCGGCCGTGTGGCCCAATTGGCTGCTCACTCCTTGCCAAACAGAAGGGTCAACCTCGGTTTCATGGCCCGAGAAGCGTTCCCGGAACAGGTCGTTAAGGCCATCCGCTGCCGGGGCCGCAGCGGCCAACTGGCCCTGTATGGCCTGCCAAGCACCGGGATCCACAGGCGCCTCGTGGCCCTGGAACCGGTCGCGGAACAGGTGCTGTAGGTTATCCTTCATGGTCCATTCCATAACTGGCCGCCACCGTTGATGGCAGCAACTTGCGCAGGTAACCCCGCGCTTTCATGAACTGTGATTTCGAGGTGTTCTCCGAAATGCCCAGCATATCGGCGATCTCCTTGTGGGCGTAGCCCTCAATAACGAACAGATTGAACACCGTGCGGTAGCCCACGGGCAGCGCCTGGATCAGGGCCATCAGCTCATCGGTGCTCATGGAAGAGAGCACTTGCTCGTCCTCCTGGTGCAGGTGCTCAGCCTCGGTAAGGTCAAGGCTATGGTCGTAAGGCTTGTTGCGGCGGATGTGGTCCAAGGCGGTGTTCACCATGGTGCGCGCGATCCAACCGCCCAGTGGTCCATCACCCCGGAAGTGGTCCATCTTCTGGAAAACCTTCACGAAGCCGTCCTGGAGCATGTCCTGGGCTTGGTCCCTGTTGTTCGCGTAGCGCATACAGATGCTCATCATCTTCCTTGCAAACTGCTGATACAGCGCCTTTTGTGCGATGGGATCGCCCTTCAAGCAGCCGTTCACCAGTTGTTCGTCCGTCATGGCGTCCGTGGGGTATGATGCGATCCGCAAGGGAATAGTTGCCTGAAGGCCCGATCCCGTGCGCCTTTGCAAGTTACGGCAACCTCCCGCCGCGCCGCCCGATCGGCTACTTTTGCGCTCCTTTGGAAAACCCCTGCCCTTGGGGGTGGCCCGCCCGTAGAGACCCATGGAACACATCCGCAACTTCTGCATCATCGCCCATATCGACCACGGCAAGAGCACCCTGGCCGACCGCCTTCTGCAGATGACCGGCACCATTGCCGACCGCGACATGCAGGCCCAGAACCTGGATGACATGGACCTGGAGCGCGAGCGGGGCATCACCATCAAGAGCAAGGCCATCCAGATGGACTATTCCCTGAACGGGAAGAAGTACGTGCTGAACCTGATCGACACGCCCGGCCACGTGGACTTCAGCTACGAGGTAAGCCGCTCCATCGCCGCTTGCGAGGGCGCCTTGCTGATCGTGGACGCCACCCAAGGCATCCAGGCACAGACCATCAGCAACCTGTACCTGGCCTTGGAGCATGACCTTGAGATCATCCCCATCCTCAACAAGATGGACCTGCCCAGCGCCAACCCCGAAGAGGTGAAGGACCAGATCGTGGACCTGCTAGGCTGCAAGCACGAGGACATCCTGAGCGCCAGCGGCAAGACCGGACTGGGCGTGGACAAGGTGCTGGAGGCCGTGGTGGAACGCATCCCCGCTCCCAAGGGCGACCCCAATGCACCCCTGCAGGCCCTCATCTTCGATAGCGTCTTCAACCCCTTCCGTGGCATCATCGCCTATTTCCGGGTGAAGAACGGCGTGCTGAAGAAGGGCGACCGGGTGAAATTCTTCAACACCGGGGTGGAGTACAATGCCGATGAGGTCGGTATCCTGAAAATGGAGATCAGCCCTAGGCCCGAAGTGCGCGCCGGCGATGTGGGCTACATCATCAGCGGTATCAAGACCGCCAGCGAGGTGAAGGTGGGCGACACCATCACCCACAAGGACCGCATGTGTGCCGAGGCCATCCACGGTTTCGAGGACGTGAAGCCCATGGTGTGGGCCGGCATCTTCCCGGTGGATACCGATGAGTATGAGGAGCTGCGCGATGCCATGGAGAAACTGCAGCTCAACGACGCCAGCCTTACCTGGACACCCGAGAGCAGCGCCGCGCTCGGCTTTGGTTTCCGCTGCGGCTTCCTTGGCCTGCTGCACATGGAGATCATCCAGGAACGCCTGGAGCGCGAGTTCAATATGACGGTGATCACCACCGTGCCCAACGTGGGCTATGTGGTGACCAAGACCAACGGCGAGGTGCTCGACGTGCACAACCCCAGCGAGCTGCCCGAGGTGATGCACATCGATAAGATCGAAGAGCCCTACATCAAGGCGCAGGTGATCACCAAGGCCGAGTACACGGGCGCCATCATGACGCTGTGCATCGCCAAGCGCGGGATCCTCATCGGGCAGACCTACCTCACCACCGATCGCGTGGAACTGAGCTTCGAGCTACCCTTGGGCGAAGTGGTGTTCGACTTTTACGACAAGCTCAAGAGCATCAGCCGCGGCTATGCCAGTTTCGACTACCACCCCATCGGTTTCAAGGAGAGCGACCTGATCAAGCTGGACATCCTGCTGAACGCGGAGAAGGTGGACGCCCTGAGCGCCCTGATCCACCGCGACCACGCCCATGACCTGGGCAAGCGCATGTGCAGCAAGCTGAAGGAGCTACTGCCCCGCCAACAGTTCGACATCCCCATCCAGGCCGCCATCGGTGCCAAGATCGTGGCGCGCGAAACCGTGAAGGCCCTGCGCAAGGACGTGACCGCCAAGTGCTACGGCGGTGACATCAGCCGAAAGCGCAAACTGCTTGAAAAGCAGAAAGAGGGGAAGAAGCGGATGCGTCAGGTAGGCAGCGTGGAAGTGCCGCAGCAGGCCTTCCTGGCGGTGCTGAAGCTGGACTAAGGGCTCACCGCAGGGGTACTACCCGCCCTTGCAACCAGCTACGCACGCCCTCTGCATCCAGTGTGCCAGTGGCCACCCGGATCACGAGGTCGTATTTCTCATCCTGCGAGGCTTGGATATCAAGGCCCTCATCCTGAAGGACCAAGCGAGCCAAGGCAAAGCCGGTGCGTTTGTTGCCATCAATGAACGGATGCCCCGTGATAATGCCGTGCATAAGGGCCGCCGCCTTATCCACTGGGCCAGGGAACAGATCCTCTCCTCCGAATGTGGCGTAAGGTCTGTTCAGGCTGGCGTCCAACACGCCCTCATCACGAACCCCATCGGCACCACCAAAGCGGCACACCAGTTCGCGGTGGTAGAACAGCGCTTCCTCCCGCCCGATCATTGAGCAAGACGGTGCAGCAGCTCCTGATCCTCCTCGATGTTTCGCAGGAACCGGGTCATACGCTCCATGGAGGCCTTCTCCCCTTTGGCCAGCTCCTCAATGGCGTCCAGAACACGCTGCACCATGCTCGGGGGGGCTTGGTCGGGAATGTCCTTGATGCGTGCCAGCATCCTCTCCTTTAGTTCCTTGGTGCTCATGGTCTCCCAAAGATAGGTCCGCTTCGTATCAATGCCAGCTAGCTTCTCGTGTAGCCGGAAAGACGCGCAACACCCTTCACTTCCGGAACAACCCGCGCCGATCAAGGCATCCAAGAGGGCGGCAACGCTCGCACACAACGCGGCAACCTCCGCTATGGCCTGTGCGCCTGTAACAATTGCAGGTGCAAGGAGATCTTGTCAGACGCGCAGCCTCGCTCACGATGCGTTGAGGCCTGCACACGATGCGAACAGCGCCGTTCATGCCGCGCACACTGACGTCATTGCAGGTGCAGGGAGATCTTGTCAGGCGGCAAGGGTGGATAATGATGCGGACAGCTTGACGAAGGAGGGGGACAGTGGTGCGAACGGGCGGGAAGGGGAAGCGAAGGAAGGTGAAGGGGAAACAAGGAAAGTAGCGAGAGGTGGAACGGGGGGTGAAGGGACCACAACTGAATATTCATGGGCAACGAAAGGCCAGAGGCTTGGTGGACCCGGACCGGACAACGACGATAGTGGGCGTGAGGAGTAAGACTTGCCGATGACGCTGTTGAGTATGCGCATTCCAGCTTTGCCTTCTACGTGCGCGGCGAGGATCGGTCCGCACCGTTCACTCCCTACTAAGAGTTTGGT
Organism: uncultured Chryseobacterium sp.; assembly: GCA_964592515.1. GTDB lineage: Bacteria > Bacteroidota > Bacteroidia > Flavobacteriales_F > PHOS-HE28 > PHOS-HE28. Next base: position 7,429 of record CAZQFG010000032.1, read on the forward strand.
TATCTTGGTGGGAAAGGAGCACTGTGGTGAGGTTTGGCGATACGGCTTCGAGGCGCAGGGTCCCCTGCGGGAGACCCGGCGGAGGTTTGGGATTTCTTTACTTGATGAAAGTGATACTGTTCGCGGGGGCATGCAGTGCCCAAACAACTTTCACGAGGATGTATCAATCAGCCACAAGCTACACATTTGATTTGAACGAACTGCCTGGTGGCAACATCCTCTCATGCATGGGTGCGACACATCTTCTAACCCCAGCAGGATACATTGACCATTCGAGCTATTATCTCAGCGATGGATTAAATATGACGCAGACCCTCAAGGCTGCCGGAGAGTCCATGTTCTATTTCACAACAAGTGCATCTACTCCACCATGTAGTCACCTGGTGTTGGGCAAAATGGATTCTTTAGGGAATGTACTGTCAATGCACCGCTTTGAACTTAACACTTCACCTTGTTCCAATTCTTCGGGCGGCCTTGAGATTACCAGCGACCTTGGTGCGCTCACTTGGGGTCGAGATTACAACTTTAAAGCAGTTCGTGTAAATCAAGACTTAGGGCTTGTATGGTGTAAGCGAATATCTCGTGTCGGCGGCTTCCAGTTCATCAAAGAACTACCCGGTGGAGACTTGCTAGCAGGCATCAACATGGACACCGCCGGGGTGGTGGTAGCACGCATGAATGCGGAGGGGGAGTTCCTCTGGGCCAAGAGCTACATGAGGCCTAGAGGCATTGTACACGATGCTTTGATCGAATCCGACAGTTCCGTTGTCATCATCGGATATACTGATAGCATGGAGACCACCGGACTCTTCGGTCCAACACCACCACCCTCTTTCCAGCCAAAGCTGTTCATGATGAAACTGAATGGCGAAGGAGAGGTGCAGTGGTGCAAGGGTTGGAAAAGCCCGAGCAACCTTTGGTATACGCCCCAGCAAAGCCGCATCAGGCATACCCTTGATGGCAACTATGTTGTTTCAGCCAATTTGGGCCAGGTGCAGAACCACAACCGGTACCGACCTTATTTAATGAAGACCGACCTGAACGGCGATACGATCTGGACCAGTACAGTAGGGAAGCCGGCCTATACCTACGTCACCCAGGACCTACTGCCCTATTCCGACGGCGGTTTCATGATCAGCGGGATAGTTTACGGCAACATGCCCGGTGCGAGCAGCAGCTTGAAATTCATCTACAAAGCTGATTCCTTAGGCCGGTTTCCGTGTTGGGGTCAGGCTCATGCGATCGAGACCTTTAACCTATTCCCCGTCGATAGCATCTTCACGCTTATTGCAACGGACGTCCCTACAACAGTCACCCCCGTCTACGCGAACGACAGCGTCTTGGACCCAAGCATCTTCACCACCTTCGATGGCTGTACTTTCACCACGGGCATACCCTCCGTTCAGGAGCGCAAGTCGCCCATACGCGTCCGCCCCAATCCCAACACTGGCCACTTCACCCTCTCTTTCCCCGACCCGCTGATGGCCGAGAGCTACTACAGCGTGTACGATACCATGGGCAAGTTGCTCTTCCAGCGGCCCTTGCCCAAAGGCAAAGCCACCGAGGAGGTGGACCTGACCCGCTTTGGGGCGGGTACCTATGTGGTGCGGGTTACCAGCAAGGAGGGGAGTTGCTACGAGCGGGTGGTGGTTGAATAGCGCATCATTACCACCGTAATGGTCTCAGCGCACAATAGCCACTATAGGACCACTACGGCCGAGGGATCACCCGCCCCGGATTGCCCACCACCACGCTGTTGGCCGGCACATCCTTGAAGACCACGGCACCCGCGCCCACGAGCACATCGTGGCCGATGGTGATGGGGCCGATGATGACGGCGTTGGCACCGATGTCCACGCGATCGCCGAAGCGGGGGGCGCGGCTGTAGGTGCCGTCCTTGAGGCGCTTGTTGCCGATGGTGGTGCTGTTGCGCACGGTGCAGTTCGCACCGAACACGGTACCATCGTTGATCACCAGTGCCTGGCCATGGTCCACGCGGAAGCCGGGTCCGATGCGCGTTTTCCACGGTAGTTCGATGCACAGGAACCACTCCACACCGATGCGGTAGAGCACGAAGTACCAAAGGAAGAGCAAGAAGGTGAGCTTGCTTTGCCGCAGCAGGTGCGCCGTGCGGAACAGCAGCATGACGAGCTTCCCCTTGGGGTTGCCGCGGTTGGCCCGCCAGTCCTGGAAGATGTTCCACACGCTCGCCATTACGACCTGCCGCCAAGCAGTGGCGAAATGTACTGGTTGAACTGGAGCTTGAGGTATTGCGGCACGTAGAGCGCGGTGCGTGTGGCCTGCCCGATGGCGGTGCCAATAGCGCCCAGGCCCAGGTCGTGGCTTACGCGGCGGCCCTCGCTGAGCACGCGCTTCAAGGGGATGGTCATGCTGGCGCCACCGGCGGTGAAGTTGGCAAGCACTACGGGCAGGTAGAGGAACTGCCTGGGGTCGTGGAGCCACGCGGCCAGGGTCCACTTGTGGTCACCGCTCACGCGTAGACCGGCATCGAATGGGCGGCCTTGGTAGTAGCTGCGGCGCACGAAGAAGGTGGGGTGGTTGAGCACCATCTCCCAATACTTCAACAGAAAGCCGCTCTGCCGCGCACGCTTCACCTTGCGGTGGCCGTTCGGGTAGTGGATCCAGATGTCGCCGTGCACGATGTTGGTATTGGGGCGCTCCTTCACCGCCTCCACCACGCGGGCCACGGTATCGGGCTCGTACCAATCGTCGGCATTGATCAGCGCCACCCATTGGCCCGTGGCCAGCGCCACGCCCTTGTTCATCGCTTCGTAGATGCCCTTGTCGCGCTCGCTCACCCACAGGTCCAGGCGGTCCTCGTAGCGGCGCACGAGGTCGAGGGTGCCATCGGAGCTACCCCCATCGACAATGATGTACTCGATGTTGTCGTAGGTCTGCCCGAGCACGCTCTGGATGGTGCGCTCCAAGGTGGCCTGCCCGTTGTAGACCACGGTGATGATGCTGACCAAGGGGCATCCGGTGGTACAGGAACGTTGTTCACCCCTCTCCCTTCGGCCTCCCCGTTGCTGTGTCATGGTGGTGTTCGCCATCTGAAGGCCCCTGATACGCGGTCCGGCCGCGAAAGGATCGGGGGTGTGCCAACAAAGGAACGAAGCGCCAGCAACGAACGGGTGTAACTTTCCCCTCGGCCATCCGTCCCATGAGCACGGACAACGGTTCCCTCACCGATGACGCCCACCGAATACAACCACGCCGTGGACCAGTTTGCCGATGGCATCTACCGCTTCGCGCTCAAGCATTTGCGCGATGAGGACCTGGCCAAGGACGTGGTGCAGGAGAGCTTCGCCCGGCTGTGGACCAAGTTGGACCAGGTGGAGGGCGCCAAGGCCAAGAGCTACCTGTTCACCACCGCCCACCACGTAATGGTGGACGAGGTTCGGAAAGGCGGCCGCAGCATGCGGATGGAGGTACACCACGACAACCTGCGCACCACCAGCCAGGCACAACCCGACCTGAAAGAAGTGCTGGACGCGGCCTTGGCCACCTTGCCGGCCATTCAGCGGAGCGTGGTGCTGCTGCGCGACCTGGAGGGTTACGCCTACGAGGAGATCGCCGAGCTCACCGGCCTGAACCTGGCCCAGGTGAAAGTGTACATCTACCGCGGTCGCACGGCATTGAAGGAATACATCGGCCAACTCGACCTGGTGCTATGAAGCAGCGCATTGACCATAGCAACTACGAGGCCTGGCTGCTCGATCGGCTGGAAGGGAACCTTACACCTGCCCAGGAGCAGGAACTGGAGGCCTTTCTGGCCGCGAACCCCGGGCTTAATCCCGGCCTGGACGAACTGCCCACACTGGGCCAACTGGATGCGACGCTCTCCGCAAATGACAAGAACGCCCTGAAGCGCACCCTGCCACCAGCGGGCCTGCCTTCCTTGGAGAACGTGGACGACTTCCTTGTGGCACGGCTGGAGGGCGATCTGAACGCCGACCAGCTGAACGCGCTGCGCCACTTCCTGGTGGAGCACCCCGAGCTATTGCGCACTGCACACCTGTACGACCTGGTGAAGCTGGTGCCCGAAGCCATGGCCTATGCCGCCAAACGTGATCTGGAGCGCCAACTGCCGCCTGTGGGAAAGCCCGACCGCTACACGCTAGACGACTTCCTGGTGGCCGAGCTGGAAGGCGACCTTACTGCTGATCAACGCAAGGCTTTGGCCGCCTATGTGGCCAGCCACCCCGAGGCCGAACGTGCCCGCAAGCTGATGCAACGCACCCGCATTACCACCGAGGCGGTCATGTATGCAGAGAAAGGCTCGCTGAAACGCGGCGGCCGCGTGATCGCACTGGGAACATGGGCCGTGCGTTTCGCTGCTGCGGCTTCGGTGGCCGTGCTGCTGGGCATGGGCATTTGGTACCTAGGCCGCACCGAGGCACCCGAGGAACAACTGGCCAACGTGCCCGAGGCCACCACCAACACGAGCTCGGAAAACCCGAACAAAGTTCCTGTTCAAGCTGAACATAGCACGCCGGAAAGCCTGGAGAACAGTGGCAACCCTGGATCCGCTGTGCCAGAGGTGGAGCAGCCTGCGGGAACACCCGCCCACGCACCGGCACCAATGCCCCGTGTGGCCCGCGAAATACCGGTGCAACTCGCCGCTGTTCGGGAGCCCATGAACAACCGGGCTGCAGAAGAGCGACCGTCGCTGCGCGCAGTGGACGTGGAGAACGCCACCTGGCTGCCAGCCGACGAGCCGGTGGCCGTAGCAAGCAGTGCTTCCGCAACACCTGTGGCCTCCACATTGGGCGGGGCCCTGGCCTCCGTAGTGCGCGAACGCGTGCTGGAACAGCCTGCAGGCAACACCGGTCCGCTGGGACAGGACGATGCGATCGCCGCTGTGGACCGCGGATTGAAAGTGCTCGGTGGCGAACAGGCCGGGCTTTCGGTGGACCGCACCGAGCGCTCGCGGACCTTCAACATCCGCTTGGGCCGCAACCTGACCGTAACGGCCAGCACACAGCGCTGATCGCACGCCACCACCGCGGCTATCTTTGGCCGGCTGCCCGTAGATGGCGGCACACTTCAGCCCATGATCACCCTTGCCAAGTCCACCCGTCCCTCCACTTCGCGCGATACGCTGGTGGTGCTGAACGACCTATCGCAACTGCGCCACCTGGACCTGGAGCGCAGCGATCGCCAATACCTGAACGAACAGCTTACGGCCGACCCCGGACTGGCGGTCTGCGATGTGAGCGGACGATTGGTGCTGGCCCACTTGGTGAAGGACGGCGACCGCCACCAACAGCTGGAAAAAGCCCGCAGGGCCGGCGATGCCATGGCCGCCCGCCTGAACGGCGCCAAGCGCACCGATGCACAAGTGCTCAGCCTGCAGGATGATGCCGCACTCACTCTGGCACTGGCCGAGGGCGTGGCGCTGGGCAGTTATGCCTTCCGCAAGTACAAGACCGACGAGCATGGCGCGACCTCCCTGGCGAAACTCTCCCTGGTGGCCAAGGAGGTGACCGCTGTGAACGTGGACGAACTGAGCGACCTGTGCGAGGCCGTGTGGACCGCCCGCGACCTGGTGAACGAGCCGGTGAGCTTCCTGAACGCCACACAGCTGGCCGCTGAGATCAAGACCCTGAGCCGCAACAGCGGGTTCAAAGTGCAGGTGCTGGACAAGGCGCAGATCGAAGCGCAGGGCATGGGCGGCCTGCTGGCGGTGAACAAAGGCAGCCTGGACGCACCCACCTTCAGCATCCTTGAGTGGAAGCCGAAGAACGCCGTGAACAAGAAGCCACTGCTGCTGGTGGGCAAGGGCGTGGTGTACGACACAGGCGGCCTCAGCCTGAAGCCCACGCCCAACAGCATGGACCAGATGAAGTGCGACATGGCCGGTGCCGCCGCCGTGGCCTGCGCCATGTCCGTGGTGGCCAAGCAGGAACTGCCCGTGCATGTGGTGGCACTGATCCCCGCCACCGACAACCGCCCCGGTGGCAATGCTTACGCCCCTGGCGACGTGGTGCGCATGCACAGCGGCCTCACCGTGGAAGTGCTGAACACCGACGCCGAAGGCCGCATGATCCTGGCCGATGCCCTGAGCTATGGCGAACGCTACAAGCCCGAGCTGGTGATGACCATTGCCACGCTGACCGGTGCCGCCATGCGTGCCATCGGCACCTACGGCACGGCCGTGATGGGCACCGCTCCGGACACCGAGTTCCACCGTTTGGAGCAAGTGGGCGCCCACGTGTTCGAGCGTACGGCACGGCTGCCTTTCTGGGACGAGTACGACGACGAGATCAAGAGCGATGTGGCCGACATCAAGAACCTCGGCAGCGACCTGGCAGGTGCACAAACGGCGGGAAAGTTCCTCGCGCGTTTCACCACACACCCGTACATCCACTTGGACATTGCCGGCCCGGCCTTCCTATCCCGCAAGGACAGCTACCGCACCAAGGGCGGCACCGGTGTGGGGGTCCGACTTTTCTATGAATTCATCAAGCAGCGGGCAACCCGCTGAGCCTTCCGGCCCAAGAGATCATGAGCGAGACCCGCCCCCCCATCCGCGTCGGCATCAGCTGCGGCGACCTTAATGGCATTGGCCTCGAGGTGGTGCTGAAGTGCTTCGAGGACACCCGGATCCTGCAGGACATCACCCCGGTGCTTTACGCCTCGGCGCACACCGTGAGCTTCCATCGTAAGGCCCTGAAGCTGGACGAAGTGCAGTTCCACCGCGTGGCCGACGCCCGTGAAGCCTTGCCACGGAAGCTGAACCTGGTGAACGTGTGGGAGGAGGACATCGCTGTTGAACTGGGCAAACCCTCCGGGCAGCTGGCCGCCTATGCCATCAAGAGCCTCGAGGCCGCCGCACAGGACCTGGCGAGCGGTAAGGTGGACGTACTGGTGACCGCACCCATCGACAAACACAGCATGCAACAGGCCGGGTTCGCCTTCCCGGGCCACACGGAGTTCCTGCAACACATGGCCGGCAGCGACAGCGATGTGTTGATGGTGCTTGTGGGCGAAGGCCTGCGCGTGGGCACGGTGACCGGTCACATTCCCTTGAAGGACGTGGCCGCTGCTATCACCACCGAACGCATTCTGGCCAAAGCGCGACTGCTGCACCAGAGCCTGCTGCGCGACTTCGGCATCATGGACCCACGCATCGCCATTCTCGGATTGAACCCCCACGCTGGCGATGGCGGCACGTTGGGCTCCGAAGACAAAGAGCGCATTGCACCGGCCGTGCGCAAACTGAACGATGAGGGCATCAAGGCCATGGGACCTTATGCGGCCGATGGCTTCTTCGGCAGTGGTGGCTATACCCACTTCGACGGCGTGCTGGCCATGTACCACGACCAAGGTCTGGCACCGTTCAAGGCGCTGAGCTTCGGGAACGGCGTGAACGTGACCGCCGGCCTACCGATCGTACGCACCAGTCCGGACCATGGCACAGGGCTGGACATTGCCGGGCAGGGCGTGGCCAACGAGGGCAGCTTCCGCGCGGCCGTGTGGATGGCCTGCGACATCAAGCGGAACAGAGAACATTACCGCGAGATCTCCGCGAACCCGTTGCAGCCTCAGAAGCGCGAGAAAGAGCGTAAAGAAGGCTGAACGCCTTGCTTAGAACAGGTGCTTCGCCGCGGCCAGCAACTTCGCCTCGGCGAACGGAGCGGCCATGAGCTGGATGCCAAAAGGCAATCCATTGCTATGCATGCCTGTAGGCAGACTGATCGCCGGGTTACCCGCGAGGTTGGCCTGCACCGTGAAGATGTCCTGGAGATACATGGCCACCGGGTCGGTCACCGCACCGTGCGCAAAGGCGGTGGTGGGGCAGGTGGGGCCAAGCAGGATGTCGTACTGGGCACAAGCATCCAGCGTACGGTCACGTAGGATCCGACGCACGCGCTGGGCCTGGGCGTAGTAAGCATCGTAATACCCCGCGCTGAGCACGAAGGTGCCCAGGAGGATGCGGCGTTTCACTTCGGGCCCGAAGCCTTCGGAGCGGCTCAGGCGATAGGTCTCCTCCACCCCCTTGGCCGCCTTGCTGCGATGGCCATAGTGGATGCCATCGAAACGCGCCAGGTTGCTGCTGGCCTCGGCCGTCGCGAGGATGTAGTAGGTGGGCACCTGGTGGTCGAGCAGGGGCACCTCCACGGGTTCCACCACATGGCCGTCGGCCTTCAGGCGATCAATGTGGGCCTGGAGATGGGCCACCACCTCGGGGTCCATGCCGGGGCGCTCCAAGCCCTCGCGGAAATAGCCGATACGCAACTTGCCGGGATGGGCAAGTGTGATGGGCTCCACCGGCTTGCGGCTGGTGGTGCTGTCGCGCTGGTCGCGGCCTGCCATCACGGTGTACAAGGTGGCCGCATCATCCACGGTGTGGGTGAACGGACCGATCTGGTCGAAACTGCTGGCGAAGGCAATGAGGCCATGGCGGCTCACGCGGCCGTAGGTGGGCTTAAGGCCTACCGTTCCGGTGAAGGAGGCCGGTTGTCGAATGGAACCACCTGTGTCGCTGCCCAAGGCGGCATGCACGATGCCTGCGGCAACACTGGCGGCAGCACCGCCGCTGCTACCACCGGGCACCATGTTGGTGTTCACCGGGTTCAGCACCTTGCCGAAGGCGCTGTTCTCGTTGCTGCTGCCCATGGCGAACTCGTCGCAATTGGTACGGCCCAGGATCACCGCATCGGCGGCGAGCAGGCGCTCCACCACTGTGGCGCTGTAAAGGCTGGTGAACCCTTCGAGGATGCGGGATGAGGCGCTGACCTTGTGGTCCTTGTAGCAGATGTTGTCCTTGATGCTGAGCACCACGCCGGCCAGGGGACCCGCCTCTCCGGCCTTCACGCGGGCATCCACGCGGGTGGCCTGTTCCAGCGCGCTCTGGTCGAAAAGCTCGAGGAAAGCGTTGAGGTGCTTGTTCTGTTGCGCTGCGGCCAATGCGGCCTCCGTGGCAGCGACAACACTGACCCCGCCTTCAACTGCGGAACGGGCCTCGCCAAAGGTCTTGGTAGTGCTCACGCCTTCGGTCGTGGCTTACTTGCCCTCCTCCTTTTTCTCCTCGCTCATGCCATCCTTGGCATTCTTGAACTCTTTCATGCCCTGGCCCAGGCCACGCATGAGCTCGGGGATCTTCTTGCCCCCGAACAGGAGCAGAAGCACCACCACGATCAGTACGACCTGCCAAGGACCGATAACGCCGAGCAGGATGGACAACGGGTTGGAGAACATGGGGAGTGTATAGGACCGCAAAGGTAACCGTTCCGGGCGCGTTTCAGCGGAAGATCCACAAGGCGGGGTCCACCTTCACCAGGCCTTCGCTGGTGATCTTCCAGATCTCGATATGCGCCACCGAGCCATTGTCGTCGGTGAGCACGGTGCCCACCACCTGTTTGGTGTCCACCTTCTGGCCCTTTGCCACGGTCACATCGCGCAGGTTGCTGTAAACCGTACGGTAGGCACCATGGCTGATGATGACCGCTTTGCCAGCACCGGGGATCACGATCACGCTGCTCACCTCGCCCCGGAACACGGCCCGCACACTTGACCCTTTCTCAGTGGTGATGTCGATGCCGTTGTTCTCAATGACGATACCGGGAAGCACGGGGTGTGCCTGCTTGCCGTAACGGCTGGTGATCACGCCTTTTTCAACAGGCCAGGGCAACTTCCCCTTGTTCTTCTCAAAGTCGGTGTTGAGCTCCTTGGCCTCGGGGGTAAGGGTGATATCCAGTTTGGCGGGGCTGGAGGTCGTTCCGGTCGTACCGCCCTTGGGCTTCGGTTTGGTGTCCTTTGTTACGCTTTCCTCAATGGCCTTGCGAATGGCGGCATCCAGGTCGTTGCGTTGCTTTTGCTGCTTGCGTTGGGTTTCTTTCAAACGACCCTCCTCCTTACGCAGCGTGACCAAAGCGCTTTGTTGTCCGTTGCGGTCAGCGGCCAGTTTCTGTTTCTCGGCCTGTTCCATGGACACAATGCGGTTCTTCTCTTCGCGCTGTTCCTTCAATCCGGCCAACCGGGCCTCTATGGCCGCCTGTGTCTCGGCGATCAGAGCCGCCTGGCGCACCCGCTGCTGGCCTATCTGGCTCAGGTAACGACTGCGCTTGAACGCTTGTTGGAAACTGCTCGCCGCGAAGAGGTAGCTCATGCGGTCGTAAGCGCTGCGATTGCGGTAGGCGAACTGCACCATGCGTGCGTACTCCTCCTTCAGGGTCACCAGATCCTTGCGCAACGACTCCACCAGTTCCTGGTCCTCGTTGATCCGCTCGTCCACCTTGCGCAGCTCCCCGTTCATGGTGCGGATCAGTTGTTCGCGGGCCTGGATCTGGCTTTCCAGCAACTGCAACTGTTGCTGTGTCACCTTCTGCTCTTTGCGTGCCTGCTCGATGAGGGCCGTGGTGGTGCGGATCTGCTTGTCCAGGGCCTCGCGCTTCTTCTCCAGTTCCTTGCGGCTTTGCGCGTTGGTGGCCATGGGCACCACTGCCACCCAAAGCAGGCACAACAAGGCGATGAGCACCTTGCGTGCCGCTCGCATCCGAGGCTCAGGGCATGGGCACATACTTCTCGGGGATCTTGAAGTTCAACTGAAATGGCCCTTCGGTGGTGATGCGCGAAAGCTCCAAGCTGCCCGTGGCCATGCGGCCTGGTTCGCTCAGGGTGATACTGATGATCGTGGGCAGATAAAGGCTCTCGGCGCCGCTCCGTTGTTCATAACGCACATCGGCCACCTGGTCGCGTACGAGGTCAGTGATCTGCACGCGCACCACGCGGAAACTGTCCGGCTCCAACCAATACCGGTAGATGATCGCTTCTTTCTCTTCGGCGCGCCGCAGGGTCCGCTCGAGCCGGCGTTCGCCCATGTCACGATCGCGCGCCAGTGTATCGCCAGGGCTGATGTCCTCTGCCGCCCGCACAAAGCGCCGCTTCTCGCGGCTGGTGAGCACATAGTGCCCTTCCTCGCGGTCCGAGCGGTACTTCTCCTCAGGATCCAGGCCGATGGGTCTTCCGAGCAGTGCTTGCTGGAAGAGTGAAAGGCTGGGCTGCAGGCCGAAACGCTTCTTTGCGGCAGCCGTATCGCCCACGAAGTACTGGTCGTTCAGTTTGTCCAGCATCTTGACGCTGTCAACGGTAAGCAGGATGCGGGCCACTTCGATGCCTAACGCAGGCACCACGCTCACCCACACCGCGCTGTCCTGCACACTGCGCACCTGCGCCTTGAAGCTCTTGGAGTCATCGGGCAGTTTCACTTCCACCGCGGCCTTGGCCGAATAGTAGCGCACGGGGCCGGGGTCGCTCTCGATCAAGCGCTCCAACAACTTATCGGCCGAGCGGGCAGGCAGGTCGCGGTTGGTGAGCACCAGGGGTCGGCCGCTCTTGCACGCCGCTGCCAGCAACGTGAGGCCAAGGAGCATACCCTTGAACGCCCTCCTCATTCCACGCGTTTTCCTTCGTTGATCTTGCGGCCGATGAGCTCGCTGGCGTCGCCTTTTGCTTGTGCCTGCTTCCACTGTTCCATGGCCCCGGCCTTGTCGCCGAGCTCGAACAATATATCGCCGTAGTGCTCCAGCAGCACGCCATCGGGTTCGGCTGTGCCCGCCAATGCCTTTTCCATCCAGGTCCTGGCATCAGCATAGCGCCCCATTTGGAAGAGCACCCAAGCGTAGGTGTCCTGGTAGGTGGCGCTGCCGGGTTGCAGCTCGTTGGACCGGCGGCTCATGCGCTCGGCCTTTTCCAACTGTTCCTTGCGCAGGCTCAGGTAGTAGGCGTAGTTGTTGAGCGTGCCCGTGTTGTTGGGCTCCATGGCCAGTGCTTTGTCATAGGCCTGGTCGCTCTTGCCATACTGCTTTGCATCGTTATAGGCATCGCCCAAGCTGCTCCAGAACTGGGCCAACAAAGGCGGGTTATCCACCACCAGGTCACGTCCGGTCACCAGCGTCTCAATGGCGGCATCGTGTTGCCCGAGCTGCGAAAGGGCGATGCCGTTGTACAGGTAAAGTTCCGGAGAGGTGGGGAACAAGGCGATGGCCGCTTCGGCATCGTTGTGCAAGGCCTGGTGGTCGCCCAGTTGAAGGTCCAGTTGCAGCAATTGCAGGTGTATCGGGAAGCGGTCCTGCTCGTTCACCAAGGCTTTACGGAACTCGGAGCGGGCCTCCTCGTACCGACCATCGCGTAGGAGGAAATCCCCGTGGATGGTGTGGGGCTTGCCGCTTTCCGGATGCGCCTGCTCCAGAGCGTCGATCAACATGTAGGAACGCCGGATCAGGTCGGCGCGGTCGTTCGGCCCCTCCCCTTCGCGGTTGGTCATCTCGAAGAAGCCGAGGAGCACCTGCATCTTGGCATCGATGTCCATCTCGGGATCGCGGAAGGCCTCACCGAGCTCGGTGTATGCCTCCTCCATGCGGCCAGTGCCGTAGTAGTGTTCGGCCAGGGCAATGCGCAGCATGCTGTTGCCGGGGTCCAGTTCCAAGGCGCGCTTATAGTAGGTCAGTGCCTTTTCGTGGTCGCCTTTCTGGTCGTACAGCTCGGCCAACATGCCCAGGTATTGGGGCTCATTCGGTCGCGCCTTCACTGCGCGCTGCACCAGCTGTTCAGCATCATCCACCTTGCCGGCGTTCATGAGCATGCCGAACTCGTTGGCGATGAGCTCTTCCGTCAGGCCGAAGCGTTTCTCCATATCGGCATACACCTTCTGCGCTTCGGAAACCTTGTCGCTACTGGCCAAGGCATTCGCCAGATCGAAGTAGACCTCGTAACGCTCGGGCCATTGTTCAATGATCCCCCGATACACGGTTGCGGCCTCTGCTGGCATGCGACCTTGCTCGTACAGATCGGCCAGCAGGAAACGGTACCAGATGTTGGTCTTGTCAGCGGCAACAGCACGCTTGGCATGGTCCACTGCCGGCACGAACTGTTGCGACTGGTGGAAGAGCTTGCTCAGCTCGAAGTGGGCCGCACCGTTCTGCGGATCGAGCTTGATGCATTGCTGGTAAAGCTGCACCGCCTTGGGGAGCTGACCGGCCATGCGCGCCTGCGTAGCCTCCATGAACAAGGCCATCACCTCGGCCCGGTGGTCCTGGCCTGTGGCCCGCCCTTCGGTGGCTGCGGGCGCCGATGCGGTCGTGTTCCGCGAACCACCACAGGCTCCCAGCACGAGCACCAGCGCAATACCGATCAAAGGGCGTGTCATGTTCATGTTCGACCGGGAGGTTCAGCCCACGGTGCTGTCGTCGCTCAGGCTCAGGTCCATCGCCTTGCCCGTAACCATGGCGCGTTCGCCGATCATGCTGTTGTCGATAACGGCATCGGTGATCTGCACTGCAGGTCGAACGATCGAATTCCGTACCACACTGTTGGTGATCACCGCATCGCGCTCAATGGAGACGTTCGGCCCCACGATGCTGTTCACCAGCGTCACGTTCTCCCCAATGAAGCAGGGGCTGATCACCAGACTGCCGTCCAGCTTGGCCTTGGGGCTTACCAGACCCTTGTCGTCCTTCAGGAAGCCGAGCACCTTGGTGTTCGTGTCCACCATGGCGTTCTTGTTGCCGCAGTCCATCCACACGTCCACCGCACCGGCCTTGAAGCGCGCACCCTTCTGCTTCATGTTCTCCATGGCGTTGGTGAGCTGGTACTCGCCCTTCTCCTTGATGTCGTTGTCCAGCAGGTATTGCATCTCCTTGCGGAGGCGCTCCCCGTCGGCGAAGTAGTAGATGCCGATGATGGCCAAGTCGCTCACGAACTCCACGGGCTTCTCCACGAACTCGGTGATGATGCCATCGCCATCGAGCTTCACCACACCGAAGGGGCGCGGGTCGTCCACTTTGTTCACCCAGATCACGCCGTCACAATCCTTGTCCAGCTTCAGCTGGGCGCGGAACAGGGTGTCGGCGAAGGCCACGATCACGCGGCCGCTGAGTGCGCTTTCGGCGCAGAGGATGGCGTGCGCGGTGCCGAGGGCCACCTCCTGGTAGTGGATGGTGCCATTTGCACCCACGCGCTTGGCGATCTCCAGCAGTTCGTTCTCCACCTTCACGCCGAAGGCCGGGTTCACAACGAAGGCGACCTCCTCCACGGGCTCTCCGGCCACGGCGGCCAGGTCCTCCACAAGGCGTTGTACAATGGGCTTGCCCGCGATGGGCAGCAAAGGCTTGGCGGTGGTGTGGGTGTGCGGACGCATCCGCTTGCCCATGCCCGCCATGGGGACAATGATCTTCATTCCAATTGGTTCTCGCTCAGCGGGTCCCGGTATGCCCGAAGCCGCCCGCTCCTCGTTCAGTTGCGCGAAGGTCCGCACTTTCCTCGAAAGTAACCCGGATATACCGGGCGACCACCAACTGGGCCACCCGTTCGCCGTCGTTCACGGTAAATGGCTGGTCGCCGTGGTTGATCAGCAGCACGCCTACCTCCCCCCGGTAATCGGCATCAATGGTGCCGGGGCTGTTCAGCACCGTGACCCCGTGCTTGAAGGCCAATCCGCTGCGGGGGCGTACCTGGGCCTCGGAGCCTTCTGGCAGCTCCACGTACAGGCCGGTGGGGATCAGTGCGCGCTGTCCGGGGGCGAGGACGATGGGCGCATCAAGGTTGGCGCGGAGGTCGAGGCCGGCGCTGTGGTCGGTGGCGTACTGGGGCAGCGGATGGCGGCCCTTGTTCACAATGCGGACGGGAAGGGTCTCGGTCGGCGTGCTCATGCGGGCAAAGGTCGTAGCCCAGCCCCCTCTTTCCGCCATGCCATGACCACATAGCTCAAGAGAACGGCCATGCGCAACACGTACTTCGCCACACCCTCCAAGGGCAATTGCTCACACCCCCACCAGAGCACCACCGCCCCCGCCATGTATAGCAGCACGCGTGTCACATTGTACGGGATGGGGTAGTGCTTCTGCCCCCACACGTAGCTGATGGCGGCCATGCTGGCATAGCAGATGAAGGTGGCCCAGGCCGCGCCCATGTAGCCCAGCGAGGGGATGAGCGCGAAGAGCAGCACAATGGTGATGGTCGCACCGATCATGCTGATG
>CAZQFG010000033.1:0-21353 GCA_964592515.1 uncultured Chryseobacterium sp.
TGCGGCCTTCTTCGTTCAGGGCCCAGGGTCACTCTTTGCCTGCCAGCAGTTCGCGGGCGTGTTGCACGGCGGTGGCGGTGGTCTTGCGCCCGCTGAGCATTTGCGCAAGGGCCTGCACCCGTTCCTCGGCCAGCAGCGGACGGATATCGGTGGTGACCACCTTGGCATCGTGGTCCTTGCTCACCAGCAGGTGCACATCGGCCTTGCTGGCGATCTGGGGCAGGTGGGTAATGGCGATCACCTGGCGTTGGCGGGCCATCTCCCCCATCAGCTCGCCCACGCGGTCGGCCACTTCGCCGCTCACGCCGGTATCGATCTCGTCGAACACGATGGTGGGCAGTCCGAGCCCTTCGGCGCAGAGGCCGATCAAGGCGAGCATCACACGCCCCAGTTCGCCGCCGCTCGCCACCTTGTCCAAGGGCTCGGGCTCGCGGTCCTTGTTGGCGCTGAACAAGGCCCGCACCGCATCGATGCCGTTGAGGCCGGGCTCGGTGACGTGGTGATCGAACACGAACCGGGCGTGGGGCATGCCGAGCCGTTTCAACTGGTTCACCACTTCCTTGGCCAGTGTGGGCATGGCCTTGCGTCGTGCAACGCTGATGCGCTCCGCAGCCGTATGCACCCGTTCCCGCAAGGTGGCCTCGGAGCGCTCCAGTTCACTGATGCGGTCCGTGAGCGAACCCATGCGTGTGGAGCGCGAGCGCAGGTCCTCGCGCAAGGCGATCAGTGCCTCGGTGTCCTTGGCGCGGTGCTTCTGTTGCAGGCGCAGGATCAGATCGAGACGTTCCTGCAGGCGCGCGGCCTCGCGTGGGTCGAGGGTCATGGCCGAAGCATTGCGCGCGGCCTCCCCACCGATGTCCTGAAGCTCGATGATCGCGCTGTTCACACGGCCGAGCAGTTCGTTGGCCGTGGCATCGTGCTTGGCCGCGCGGCCCAGTTGCTGGCGGATGATGGCCAGCATGGGCACCACGCCATCGTCGCCCGAAATGCCTTGGTCCGCTGCCTGTAGGGCCTGCTGGATCTCGCCCGCATGTTCGGCGCGTTGCAGTTCGGCCTCCAGTTCCTCCTGCTCACCGGCCTTCAGCTTGGCTTGGTCCAGTTCCTCCAGTTGGAAGGCAATGAAGTCGAACTCCGAGCGGGCCCGGGCCTCTTCCTCGCGCACCTCGCGCAATTGCTCTGCAGCGGCGCGCCAGGCCTTGTGGTCGGCGCGGTAGGCGGCCACCTGTTTGCCATGCCCCACTGCATGGTCCACCAGCCCCAGTTGGAACCGCGGGTCGTTCAGCAGCAGCGTGTGGTGCTGGCTATGCACGTGGATCAGGCGTTCGCCCAGTTCGCGGAGCTGCTCCAGACGCACAGGTGTGTCGTTCACGAAGGCCCTCGACCGGCCGTTGGGGTCCAGTTGCCGACGGATGAGCAACGGCATTTCATAGGGAACACCGGCGGCCTCGCACCATCCTTCGAGGCCCAGCTGCGCGGCGTCCACCTCCAGTTCGATGATGCAGCGCTGTTCCGGATCCCGTGCAAGGCCCGCATCGGCCCGGTCGCCCATGGCCAGCCCCAGCGCACCGATCAAAATGCTCTTACCACTGCCCGTTTCACCTGTAATGATGGTGAACCCCGTGGAAAGGTCCAGTTCCAGGTGGTCGATAAGCAGGTAATTGGAGATCGAGAGCCGCTTGAGCATGACGAAAAACCCGGCGTTCCGGACGGCGACAAGTTAGTTCCAGCGAAGCGCTCATTCAGCGCGCAAGAGGAGAGTATTCTGATCGGCCGATCAGCTGCCGCGCATGATCCCCTGATACTGGCTGATGTGCCCGGGATCGATGATCTGCAGGGTGTTGAAGATCTTGGTCTTCTCCTGGGGTTCGCCCATTTTGAAAAGCTCCACCAGTTCGTTGTACTTGGCGTTGAAGAACACCTGCAGGTTGTAGCTCGAAGGTTTGGCCTGGTGCACGGTGCGCAGCTTTTCGATACCGGCAGCGATGGAGCGACGGGCTGCGGCCGCATCCTCGGTCATGGTGTCCATGCCTTCGCGGTGGTAGCTGTACATCAGTTCGCGCAGCGGGCGGAAAACGGCCTGCAGCTGGTTGTCCAGCAGCCAATAGCGGTTGGTCTGTTCCTCGAACGCCTTCCAGCCAGGCTCGCTGGTGTTCTGTGCATTGTTCACCACCTGCTGGGCCATGGTGTAGTGCGGGGTGCCTCCCAAGGGCGCGAACGAATCCCCATCCACCCCAAGGATGAAGTAGGCGTAGAAACCGAGGATGCTCGAGAGGTTGTTCATGAACCGCTCCGGGAAGAACTCGATCTGGGTGTTCTCCAGGAAGTTGAACGACACTTGGTTGTCCACCAGATCGATGACCGGGCTGTTGTAATCGGTGCCGAACACCGGACGGGCATAGATCACCTGCAACGAACCTTCGAAACGGTCCGGAGCCGGCTGGCTGGTGATGGTGAGCAGGAGATTGATCTCGATCCGCTCACCGGGCGCGTAGTTGGCGTTGGTGAAGCGGCGGTTCTGGTAGAACTCCTTGATGGCCAGTTCGAGGGACTGGAACACCCGGGGCTGCGCCTGCGCCACCTGCGGGGCGATCACGCTCACCTGGCAATTGAACTCCTGTGCATGCGCCGCAACAGCGACCAGGGTGGCGGCGAGCAGCAACTGGATCCTTCGCATCATCACAACAGTGTTTCCAAGCGGTCCAAGATAGCACGGGCCACTTCCTGCTTGCTCATCAACGGTAATTCCGCGGGATCCGTGCCCGGGGCCAGCAAGGTCACCTTATTGGTATCCACCCCGAACCCGGCACCGGTCTCGCGCAGGCTGTTCAGCACCAGCAGGTCGAGGTTCTTGCGCTGCAATTTGGCCGTAGCGTGCTCCAGTTCGTTGTTGGTCTCCAGTGCGAAGCCCACCACCTTCTGCCCCGGCTTGCGGCTGGCCGAGAGCGTGGCCAGGATGTCCTCGGTGGGTTCCAGTTCTAGTTCCAGTGGCCCCTTCCCTTTCTTCACTTTCTCGGCTGCCGCGTTCACGGGCCTGAAGTCGGCCACGGCGGCGCTCATGATCAATGCATCGCAGGTGGGTGCATGGGCCTTGCAGGCCTCGGCCATTTCAGCGGCCGAGATCACGTTGGTGCGGTTCACGCCCGGCCGATCGAGCTGAAGGGATACCGGACCGGCCACCAGTTCCACCTGTGCACCGCGCAGGGCGGCCTCTTCGGCCAGGGCGAATCCCATTTTACCGCTGGACCGGTTGCCGATGTACCGCACGGGGTCGATCGCCTCCTGTGTGGGTCCCGCGCTGATCAGGATGCGCTTGCCATTGAGCTTGCTGCTACCGACCGACCATGCGTGCAAAGCGCCCACGATGGATACAGGTTCGCTCATGCGCCCTTCGCCCACCAGTCCGCTGGCGAGCTCACCCGACTCCGGTCCGATCATACGCACACCGCGTGCTTCCAGCAGGTCGAGGTTGGCCTGGGTGGAGGCATCGCGCCACATCTCCAGGTCCATGGCGGGGGCCACGAACACCGGGCAGGTGGCACTGAGGTAGCAGGCCACCAGCAGGTTGTCGCATTGGCCGTGGGCCAGTTTCGAAAGGGTGTTGGCCGTGGCGGGAGCCACCACCATCACATCGGCCCAGCGTGCCAGGTGCACATGGTCGTTCCAGCGCCCGCTGCCGTCCTGCACGAACAGGTCGGTGAGCACCGGGCGTTTGCTCAGTGTGGCCAGCGTGAGCGGCGTAACGAAGTCGTGCGCCGAACGGGTCATCACCACCTGCACCTCGCAACCGGCCTTCACCAGTTCGCGCACCAATAGGGCCGCCTTAAAAGCAGCGATGCCGCCCGAAACGCCGAGCAGCACCTTGCGGTTGAGAGAGTATGGGGAGGGAACGGTGGTACGTTCCATCGTTTTGTGATCAGCCTTGCTGACCGGTCGGTTCCTGACCCTCCGTAGCGCGACGGAAGTACAGCTTGCCTTCGAGCATTTCCTGGATGGCGAGGGCCGTGGGCTTGGGCATGCGCTCGTAGTGCTTGCTCACCTCGATCTGCTCGCGGTTCTCGTACACCTCCTCCAGGTTCTCACCGCTAACGGCGAATTCCTCGAGCTTGGCGTTCAGCTCCTCCTTCACCTGAACACTGATCTGGTTGGCACGCTTGCCCATGATGGACACGGCCTCATAAACGTTCCCGGTTTCCTTGTCGAGCAGGGAAACATCGCGGGTAATGGTCGTCTTGGCTGCGCCGGTGCTTTTCATGGTCATTGTCCTTGTGATGTACTGGTCTTTTCGAGAATGGCGTTCAATTCCTGATGGATCTTCTCGGCATCAGGCATCAGGCCGCTTTGCGGAAAAGCGTCGGCGAAATTACGGAATGAACGGATCGCTTCGAGCACACGCTCGCGCTTCTTGCTTTCCACGCTGTTAATGGCCAGGTCGTGGTCCGAGCGCAGGGTGAGCCAAAGGGCATCCTCCCGGTGCTTCGAGTTCGGCCATTCGCGCATGAAACCCTTGAACGCCACACTGGCCGCCTGGTAGTTGCGCATGTGGTAGTACTGGTAGGCGCTGCTCCAAGCCTTGATCTCAAGTTTGTTACGAAGGCCATCGATAAGCGTGTTGCAGCTGTCCTTCAGGGAGGTGTTCGGGTAGCGCACCATGAACAGTTGCAACTGGTCGATGGCGGTACGGGTATCGGCCTGGTCCAGCTCGTACTCGGGCGAATTGCGGTAAAAGCAGAGCGCCGTCAGGAAGGCACACTCCTCCGCATACTGGCTGGTGGGAAAGGTGCGCACGAAGTTGCCGAGGTAATAGCCCCCTAGCGTGTAATCCTTCATGAGATAGTGCGCCTTGGCATGCAGGAAATTCACCTTTTCAGCCTCCGCACGGCCGCGCAGCACCATCACCAATTCCTCCAAGAGCGGAATGGCGCGGTCGTAGGAACCCTTGTTGTAATACTCCTCGGCCACCTGCAGTTTGTAGTTGGCGTCGGTGCTCTTCAGTGCACGGTTGAAATCGCTGCAAGCGACCAGCACAAGAGCGAGCAAAAGAAGAGGCAGGAGTTTCCGCATCGGGCCGAAGGGCGGCAAAGATAGCTTCTTGGATATGATGCCTGACCTGTTGACAGCCAACGGACCAACGTCATTCCATGGTATCCCCGCCCGCATACATTTGCCCAACATTTCATCCCAAGGACGCTCGTGTCAGAGCAGGCCATCGGGCAGACAAGAACCAATAGGCGCATAGCCGCACAAGCCATGAACGACATCTTCGACAAGCTCCGCAAGGACCTCGGCCACATCGGTCGCCACGCCAAGGACAGCCACGGTTATTTCAGCTTCCCCAAGCTCGAGGGCGAGCTGGGTGCGCACATGACCTTCCGTGGAAAGCCGGTGCTGGTGTGGAGCTTGAACAACTACCTGGGGCTGGCCAACCACCCCGAGGTGCGCAAGGTGGACGCCGAGGCCGCAGCGGCCTGGGGCATGGCCTACCCCATGGGTGCCCGCATGATGAGCGGCCAGACCAAGTACCACGAGCAGTTGGAGGATGAGCTGAGCGAGTTCATGGGCAAGGAGGACACCTTCCTGCTGAACTACGGCTACCAGGGCTGCATGAGCGCCATTGAGGCCCTCCTCTCCCGCCACGACGTGCTGGTGTACGACAGCGAGTGCCACGCCTGCATGATCGATGGCGCCCGCCTGCACATGGGCAAGCGCTTCGTGTTCCAGCACAACGACATGAACAGCCTGGACAAGCAGCTGGAGAACGCCCGCAAAGTGGTGGAGCAGACCGGCGGTGGCATCATGGTGATGACCGAGGGCGTATTCGGCATGGCCGGCGACCAGGGCAAATTGAAAGAGATCGTGGAGCGCAAGGCGAAGTACAACTTCCGCCTCTTCGTGGACGATGCGCATGGCTTCGGCATGATGGGCCGTGATGGCCGCGGCACCGCCGATGCACAGGGCGTGATGGACCAGGTGGACGTGTACTTCGGCACCTTCGCCAAGGCCATGGCCTCCATTGGAGCGTTCATCAGTGCTCCGGAAGATGTGGTGATGTTCCTGCGCTACAACATGCGCAGCCAGACCTTCGCGAAGAGCCTGCCCATGCCGATCGTGATCGGTGCGCTGAAGCGCTTGGAGATGATCCGGACCATGCCGGAACTGAGCGAAAAGCTCTGGACCATCACCAAGGCCTTGCAGAACGGACTGCGCGAGGCCGGTCTCGATATCGGTGTGACAAACAGCTGCGTGACGCCCGTGATGATGAAGGGCAGCATTCCCGAGGCCACCAACGTGGTGCTGGACCTGCGCGAGAACCACGGCATCTTCTGCAGCATCGTGGTGTATCCCGTGGTGCCCAAGGACACGATCCTGCTGCGCCTGATCCCTACCGCAGCGCACAGCCTGGAGGATGTGGAGCGCACCATCAACAGTTTCAAGGAGGTGAAGAAGAAGCTGGAGGCCGGCGCCTACAGGGCCGACAAAGTGGCCGCGATGTAAGCGACCGATCAACTGACCAACGAAGAGCCCTCCGATATGGAGGGCTTTTTCGTTCCCCCTGATCGCGGGGGGCGTTAGCCTCGGTGCTTGCCCCTACTTTCGTGACCATGCCCATTGCCGCTTCACCCCTGCTGCGAAACCTGCTCATTGCCCTGTGCATCGGACTGCTGATGTACCTGGGGCGCTACATCCTGATCCCCTTGGGCTACAGCCTGCTGGTGGCCCTGGTGCTGCACCCATTGGTAGCGCGGTTGGAACGGCGTGGCACACCGCGTTGGGCGGCCATTGGCATGGGCTTGTTGGTGGTGGGCGCACTGTTCAGTGTTCTGGCGGGCCTGCTCCTCTACCAATTGGACACGTTCCTGGCCAACCTGCCACAGCTCACGGGCGGTTCCAGCACAGGCTTCGGGGCATTCTGGCAATGGGTAAACGAGCAGGTGACCAAGCTCGGTGAGGACCATCGCAACGATTGGTGGGGGCCCATTTTGGACTCCGTACCCAGCCGCATGGCACCCTATATGGGCACCGCGCTCAGCGCCCTGTTCGGAATGCTGTTCAACCTCTTCATCATCCCGGTGTTCGCAGCGCTATTGCTGTACAACCGGCGCACCTATGTGGAAGCCCTTACTTCGTTGGTGAGCCCACAATGGCGGCCACGACTGCCCGGACTGCTGCAGAAAGTGGTGGCCAACTATGCGCGCTTCATCGTGGGCATGGTACAGGTGTACCTCATCGTGGGCACACTGAACAGCCTTGGCTTCCTGTTACTGAGCGTGCCCAATGCCATGCTCTTCGGTATGCTCACCGCGCTCGCCACCATGATCCCCTACGCAGGCATCATCATCAGTTCGCTGTTGCCCATCACGCTGGCCTACACCACCACGGGAAGCCTGTGGATGCCCGTGGGCGTGATCTCCGTGCTGGCGGTGGTGCAATACCTGGAGGCCAACCTCATCTTCCCCAAGGTGGTGGGCGGCAAGCTGGGGTTGAACACCATGGCCTCGCTGCTCATCATTTTCGCGGGCGGACTGCTCTGGGGCGTGGCCGGCATGATCCTCTTCCTACCCATGGCCAGCATACTCAAACTGGTGAGCGAGGAAGTGCCCGAGTGGCAGGCCCTGCGGTTGCTGCTCGGTGGCGAAGACACGAACTGAACATGCCACGCATCCTCATCCTGTTCGCCCATCCGCGGTTGGAGAAAAGCCGCATCAACAAGGCGCTGATCCGCCAGGTGCCCACGCACCGGGACATCACCTTCCGCGACCTGTACGAACTGTACCCCGACCTCAACGTGGACATCGCTGCGGAGCAAGCCCTGCTCTCGGCCCACGACATCGTTGTGCTGCACCATCCCTTCTATTGGTACAGCATGCCGCCCCTGCTGAAGCAATACATCGATCTGGTGTACGCCTTCGGTTGGGCCTATGGTCCCGATGGAACGGCGCTGAAAGGCAAGGCACAGTTCCATGTGATCTCCACCGGAGGCACGGAAGTGGCCTACACGCCCGATGGCTTCCATGGCCACACGCTGGCCGAGTTCATGCTCCCCTTGAAACGCACCGCCACGCTCTGCGGCATGACCTGGCTACCACCCTACGCGGTGCACGGCACCAACCGCCTCAGCGATGCCGAACTGGAGCGGACCGCCCACCACTACCGCGACCTGTTAACGGCCCTGGCGAACGGCCGCGTGACGCCGCAGACCTTGACCACCCTGGACCGCTTGGACCGGACCACCATCCCCACCACCTGAGCACATGGCCAGTTTCCTCGCCGATGCCGTTGTATACCTGGGCGCTGCCGTGGTATGCGTGCCCGTGGCCAAGCGACTGGGTCTGGGCAGTGTGCTCGGCTACCTGCTAGCGGGCATTGTGATCGGCCCGTTCCTGCTGGGCTTCATTGGCGAAGAGGGCAAGGACATCATGCACTTCGCGGAGTTCGGGGTGGTGATGATGCTCTTCCTTGTGGGCCTCGAACTGGAGCCCGCCCTGTTCTGGAAGATGCGCAAGCAGGTGCTCGGCCTGGGCAGCTTGCAACTGGTGCCCACGGCCGTGGTCCTCGCCGCTTTGGCACTGGTGCTGGGCTTCACCTGGCAGGGTGCGGTGGCCGCGGGGCTCGCCTTCGCCATGAGCTCCACCGCCATTGCCCTGCAAAGCCTCAAGGAAAAAGGCCTCATGCACACCGGCGCCGGGCAGGGCAGCTTCGCCGTGCTGCTGTTCCAGGACATTGCTGTTATCCCCATTCTGGCGCTGCTGCCATTGATGGCCACCACGACCATGACCACGGGCGAAGGAGGGCACTGGATAGACACCCTGCCGGGCTGGCAACGCACCCTGGCCGTGCTGACCGCCGTAGGCGCGGTGGTGGCGCTGGGCCGCTACGTGGTAGTGCCCCTGCTGCGCGTGGTGGCCCGCACCCGGTTGCGCGAGCTCTTCGTGGCCTCGTCGCTCCTGCTGGTGGTGGGCATTGCGTTGCTGATGGAAACCGTGGGACTGAGCCCTGCACTGGGCACCTTCCTTGCCGGTGTGGTGCTGGCCAACAGCGAGTACAAGCACGAACTAGAAAGCGACCTCGACCCCTTCAAAGGCCTGTTGCTCGGGCTCTTCTTCATGGCGGTGGGCGCCTCCATCAACTTCGACCTGATCGCTGGCGCGCCTGGCACCATCATCGGCATCACGCTGCTGGTGATGCTGGTGAAAATGGCCCTGCTCCTGTTCATCGGACGGCGCAACGGCTTCAGCTTCGACCAGAACGTGCTCTTCGCCGTAGGCCTCGGCCAGGTGGGCGAGTTCGCCTTCGTGCTGCTGGCCTTCATTTCCCAACTGGCCATACTGGATGCCCATTGGACCGACACCCTGATGGCGATCACCGCGATGAGCATGACGCTCACCCCCCTGTTCATGCTGGCAAGCGAAAAGCTCATCCTCCCGCGCTTCGGCACGGTGCAGGCCGAGGAACGCGCGGCCGATGAAGTGGACGTGCGGCACAAGGTGATCATTGCCGGCTTCGGGCATTTCGGCAGCACCCTGGGGCGTCTGCTGAGGGCCAATGGCGTGGAGGCCACCATTCTGGACAATGACAGCGACCAGGTGGACCTGCTCCGCAAACTGGGCTTCAAGGTCTACTACGGCGATGCCACGCGCCACGACCTGCTGGAGGCCGCCGGTGCGCACGAGGCCGAGCTGCTTGTGTGCGCCATAGCCCCGGAAGCCGCGCCAGCACTGGTGGAGACCGTGCACAAACACTTCCCGCACCTGAAACTGCACGTGCGCAGTCGCAACCGCATGGACGCCTACGAGCTGATGGACCAGGGCGTGCTGCACATCCACCGCGAAACGCTCGATACCGCGGTGCACATGGGCGTGAGCGTGCTGCAGGACCTGGGCATGCGGCACTACACCGCGCACCGGGCCGGACAGAACTTCCGCAGGTACGACGAGGCCGCACTGAAGGAACTCGCCGCCAAGCGCGGGAACACCACCGACTACATCTCCAGCGTGCGGGAGAAGATCGCCGAGCAGGAAGAACTGCTCCGCAAGGACCTTCACCACGACCCATCGCACAGCGATCACGCGTGGGACAGCGAGGAGATGCGCGATGCGGCGAAGGGACAGTGAGTGAGGGTGAAAAGGCTCACGCGGAGGCGCAGAGGGTATGGAGTGGCGAGAGTGGTGAGAGAAATACGGGGATCACACTCCCACCGCTCTTAACCTCACCCTCGCAGTAGTGTCGTCGATCGTGAAGGACGGCCACTTACTTTCCATGGAAAACATTTAACCTACCTTTGTGGCATCCTGCTCATTGGCAGTATGCCTGTTCGAACATGGACCGCCGTAAAGCCCTACACCTCATGAGCATCGCCCCCTTGGGAGCTGCGCTTGGCCTGCACGAGCTGGGCCGCGCCGTGGCCGACCTGCCTTCCACCCCGCCCATGCCGGTGCTCTTCCTGGGCCACGGCAGTCCCATGAACGCCATAGAGGAGAACGTGTTCACACGCGGCTGGCAGGGCATCGGCAAGGACCTCCCCCGCCCCAACGCCATCCTCTGTATCAGCGCCCACTGGGAGACCCGCGGCACCTTCGTCACGGGCATGGAAAAGCCGCGCACCATCCACGACTTCGGCGGGTTCCCAAAGGCCCTGTTCGACGTGCAGTACCCCGCGCCGGGCAGTCCGGTGCTGGCCGACCAGACCCAGCAGGCCGTCACCAGCACCCACATCGGTATTGACCACCAGTGGGGCCTGGACCATGGCGCGTGGAGCGTGATCATCCACCTCTTCCCGAAGGCCGATGTGCCCGTGGTGCAGCTGAGCCTTGACCGCAGCCTATCGCCCCGCCAGCACTACGACCTGGCCCGCGAGCTGGCCGTGCTGCGCCGCAAGGGCGTGCTCATCATCGGCAGCGGCAACATGGTGCACAACCTGGGTGTGATCGACTGGCGCAACCCCGAGGGCGGCTACGACTGGGCCATCGAGGCCAACAGCCGCATGAAGGAGCTGATCATGAACGAGGGCCACGCGCAACTGGCCGACTACGCCAACCAAGGCCGAGCCTTCCAGCTCAGCATCCCCACGCCCGAACACTTCCTGCCCCTGCTTTACATCCTGGGCATGAAGGACCGCAAGGAACCCGTCTGCCTCTTCAACGACCACACCGTGATGGGCAGCATCGCCATGACCAGCGTGAAGGTCGGTTAGGCCCGCGCTCATCCACAACCACAGTACGCATGTCCCACATCGTCATCCTCTCCGCCAGCATCCGCGACGGCCGCATGAGCCACCGCGTGGCGCAGCACCTGCACCGCCACATCACCAGCAGCGCCGCGCACACCGCGGACCTGATCGACCTCGCCGAGCTGGACTTCCCCCTCTTCCACGAACGGCTGAAGTTCATGACCGCGCCGGCGCCGGAGGTGGTGGCCTTTGCCGAACGCATCCGCAACGCCGAGGGCGTCATCATCGTGTCGCCCGAATACAACGCGAGCTTCCCGGCCAGTTTGAAGAACGTGATCGATCTGCTCACCGACGAATGGAAGCGCAAGCCCGTGGCCCTGGTGCCCGTGAGCGGCGGTGCCTTCGGTGGCGCGCAGGTCACCATGCAACTGCTCACCACGCTGTGGAAGATCCGTGCTTGGGTGATGACCGGCGCAATGCAGGTGCCCACCGTAAAGGCCGCCTTCGATGAGCAGGGTGTGGCCGTGGAGGCCGAGGCCTGGGCGAAGCGCTGCGACGCCCTTCTGGCCGAACTGGAGTGGGCCATGGAGGCCACCAGGCGGATGAACGCTTGATCGCATGGCCTCCAAAGTCCCCACCGCCTCCCGGATCAATTGGGCCGCGTTCGCTCTGCAGCTCGGGGTGCTTGCCGCGCTCATCTTCCTGTTCGGGAGCATGGGTGCAGAGCCCATGGCCGGCGCGGTGGTGTACCTGATCTGGTCGTGGGGCATGCGGCTCGCACTACCACGCGAACACCGGCGCGGCGTCGCGCTGATAAAAGCAGGACGGTTCGCGGAGGCCATCCCCCATTGCGAGGCCAGCGCGGAGTGGTTCAAGCGCCATGCCTGGGTGGACAAGAACCGGGCGATCGTCATGCTCTCCCCTTCTGGCTGGAGCTACCGCGAAATGGCCTTGGCCAACCGAGCCTTCAGCCTTGCACAAGCCGGACGCGGCCAGGAGGCCATGAACGCCTACGAGGCCATGCTCGTTGAATTCCCCGGTAGCGTTCTGGCAACCACACCGCTCGCCATGATGCGGGCGGCGCAATGCGGTGTTCAACAGAAGGAAAGTTCTTCCAACGCATCGTGAAATAGGGGCCAAGGTGAGTAGAACCACGGATCACAGATCCGCGGGAGCGCGGGGAGGGGGTGGCACGAACTATTATGTCATCTGCTAAAAAAGCGCCGAGGCTGAGCGGATACACGATGCGGGAGGCTCTTGGGTAAATCAAGCAGCGAAGTGGATAAAACGAGCCATATCTATACAGTCCGGAGATGTCTCGGAGGTACAAGAAATGAGTAAGGGGCGGCTATGTCCGCCCCTCGCTCTTTCGTAGTATTGTGCCGTCAATAGGCTCTACTTTATTGACGGCCGTGTGGCCTTGGCCACATGCACAGCACATAAGGAACGGTCGACTCAGCGGCCGTTCTTTGTGTTCAGGAGGTCCATGGCGGCAAAGCCTGAGACCTTCCTTCTTTTCACCCTGACGAGAAGCCCAGCTACTCTCAACCGGATGGTGATCAGTATTTCTGAAACTAACATGCGGTGAAGCTAGGTGGGCACAAGGTTTTGCCATCATAACGTTAATTGACACTCGACGCCGAACCCGCATCACCAACGTATTTCCGACTCCCAAACGATTGATCCCACAATGATCTCACGATCAACCTAAGGACCTATTCCCCCGCTCCCGCGAATCAGGGACCGTTGGTCTTGTCCCCCTCTTCGGTATCGGTCGTAACGCTGCCGCCGTCCGATACCTATCGGACCTGTTATCGGCCATCGGTATCTTCGTTCTGTGCCGCATAATAACAAGACTCAACCGCCACGGATAACAGATCTGCGGAAGCGGGGGGTGAACATCCGCAAGGAGATGAAAGGAGAACTCTCGGAAGAGGCAACACAATCTGGCAGTGCTCGCTAACACTTTTATCTACCCACCCGTCGTGTTGCCGGGTGTTGTTAACGGTTCAGCGCGGTCGGTTGCGGATCTGGACCAAGTTGCCCAGTGGTTCGACACCGTACGTACCGAGCGATTGAATGTGGTGGATGACTTCTTCCGAGATAGAACCGGGCAGTCTCTTTCATATGATGAGCTTGGCTTGGCTTCTGTTGCGGCTGTGTACCTCGGTACTATACCATGGAGACAGCGAACGCGGGATGAGGTCGAGGCGGAACTTCTATCCCTTCCGGCTCATCTAAGGAGTATGCATCGACCTACTGACGATGAACTTGTCGAGCCTGCTTTTTCTATGCTGTTCGACTTGGGCATCTTTTGGGGGGAGGTCTTGAGGTCTGCAATTCCTGGCTTGGCTTGGTCGATCGAGCGTAGAGAGGATCTAGTCTCCACAGGACAGCCAGTTCTATTCGGACCCAAGAGCAAATCACGCTTCTGTCCCAACCAAGTTCTCTTAACCTGTGCTAAACAGAGTATCGAGGGCAGACTTCCGCCAGATGGTGTTTTGAAATACCATCACAGTTGGTTGAAGCTGTTATAGCGGTCTTACTACTTCCCGCCCCGCCCCCGCGAGTTTGCAACTCGTGGCAAGTCCTACCAACGATAAATTGCAGTTCTGCCCAAGCGATTCATTATCGCCACTGCACCACTCCGGGTCGGTGGTCGCTTCGTGGCCGGTCTGCGAACAACTGTGTGGCTACACGCCAGCCAGCTTACCGACCAGGAAGCTATCAGCTCAGTGGGCCTCCTTTCTTTGTTCCCCCTAAGTACTAGTTACTCCTTCCCCACGTTCCTACCGCCAACATGCACCGCCTGCTGCGCTGGTCGCCCCTGCTCTTCCTCCCGGTGATCGCGCTGGGCTTCTTCCGCACCGAGGAAAAGGACCCCGTGGTGATCCCCTCGGCCTTCCGCTGGAAGAACAATTACTGGCTGGAAGGCGGCGAGGAGCAGGCCATCATGCGCAACGGCATCCAGCGGGTGTACCACAAGCTGCTGGACATCGATTGGAACCCGGCCAACGGCGCGCATCCGGTCTCGGTGGTGCGCATCCCCTACCAATGGCGCAACTACAGCGAGCGTAACGGCAACTGGACCGACCAGGTGGAGCTGGTGCCCTGCATCTACATCACGAACAACACCTTCCTGAAGCTGGATGATTCGGGCACCGACCTGCTGGCCCGCAACCTGCTGCGCAAGCTGCGTATGGAACTGCCGGACAAGGTGCACGGTGTGCTGCTGGACTGCGACTGGAGCGCGAAGACGAAGGACCGATTCTTCCGCCTGACACGGATCATGAACGACAGCCTCGATGTGCCGCTCACGGTCACGGTGCGCCTGCACCAGTACGCGCAGCCCGCGAAGACCGGTGTGCCGCCCGCGGACCGTGGCATGCTGATGCCCTACAACGTGGGCACCATCACCGACCCGGGCGATGTGAACTCCATCTTCGACCGGGCCACGGCCGAGCCCTACTTCGCCCACGCCAAGCCCTATCCCCTGCCGCTGGACATCGGCCTGCCCGCCTTCGCGTGGGGCGTGCAGTTCCGCAACGGGGCCTTCGTGGGCGTGCTGCAGGACCAACAGGTGCAGGATGCGCTCTCCCTGGGCCTGCTGACCGGCGAGACCAACGGCACCCTGCAAGTGACCCAGGAGAACAACGAACACATGCCCCAACTGCACTTGGGCGACGTGGTGCGCGTGGAACGCATGACGCCCGAGGTGATCACCCAGGTGGCGGAGCTGGCGCGCACGGCCGTGAACAGCGACACTGTGGCCGTGGCCTACTTCGAGCTGGGCACCGGCACCTTCCAGCGGATGAGCAAAGCAGAGGTAAAGGCGGGTTTCGAACGCTTCGGTCCGCTGAGAACTGGCGATCCGTTCGGCGAAGATCCTGGTGGCATTGCAACGCCCGTGATCGAGGACCTGCCTGCGGACAGCGCGCCCTGGGTACCTGTGGACACCACTGTGCCCGTGATCGAACCCCATCACATCAAGCGTCCATGAAGCGCCTTCTTCCCTACTTGGTGGCCCTTGTGCTGGTGGCACGACCAGCCATTCTCAATAGCTGCGGTCCCGATTACTCCACGGGCGAGGACTTCCGCTTCTGGCTGCTACAACCCGAGATCGCCGCCTCCCGGCCCCTGCATGCCTTCTACTTCACCACGGAAGAACTGTACGCCACCGATCATGCGGAGATAACTGCCCTGCCCTACGATGCGAACATCGCGGAATGGCGATCGGTGGTGGGCAACGGGGTACCGAGGGACGACATCGCCTCCATCCTGTACGGCACCGATCCGGTGGACTTCTTCGCGCACGAGGAGGAGCTAAGCCGCACCAACGCCTTTCTGCAAGCACTGGCGCGGCTGAAGAACGGCTGGCCCGCGTACATCCGCTACGCCAAGCGCTGCGAGCAGTTGGTGAACAGCGAAGACCCGTGGGGCTTCATTGCGCACGATGGCGACGGCATCCGCAAGGCGTGGCGCATGGGAATCGCGGAACTGAAGGCCGCCAAACATCCGATGCTGCGCGCACGGCTGGCCTTCCAACTGGTGCGGCTGGCCCATCACGGTTACGACCCCGAGCGTCCGGATATGGACCCACGACCGTACTACGAGAAGTACCTCGCCCCCCTGCGCGGCCGCTCGTGGATGGAAGCCTCGGCCGCCTTCTACCTGGCCGGCATGCTCGACAACCCCGAGCGCGACCTGGCCTTCGCCGAGCTGTTCGAACGCGCACCGGACAAACAGTTCCGCATGGTGCAACTGTTCGTGAGCAGCGAGGTGGAGAACTACCTGCCCTTAGCGAAAGACGACCGGCACCGCGCCACGTTGCTGGTGATGCGCGACCTGCAGCACCCCGGCCGTGCGCTGGAAGACCTGGAACGGATCGCTGCTTGGGACCCCGGCAATCGCCACCTACCGATGTTGCTGACCCGCGAGGTGAACAAGCTGGAGGATTGGCTGCTGACCCCTGCGGTGACCGAGTATGATGCGGCCATCAGGCATTGGGGTGGACTGGAGGAGGGCGTGACGCAAGAGGACGTGTTGCGCGCCGACCTGAACTACCTCCGGCAGGTGCAAGCCTTCATCACCCGCATCACGCCACAGTTCGGGTACCAGGACGGCGCCCTGCTGACCCTGCTGAACGGACACCTGAGCTTCGTGGCCGGCGACATGGACGATTGCTACGCCAACATGGTGAAGGTGGAAAAAGACCCGAACGCATCGGGTATCGTGCGCCTGCAGGCACGCGTGGACCGTATCCTTTGCGGCGTGATGATGAACAAAGTGCTGAGCAATGGCACGCGCGAAGATGTGCTGGCCTTGGTACGCCTGCTCAACACCGACCAAGACCTGGAGCGGCATCGGTCCGAATTGCTTGGCCAGCTGCACCTCTACCTGGGCAGGAAACTGATCGAACGCGGGGAACTGACCGAGGGCGTCTTCCTACTGGCACGCACCAACCGTTCGTTCGGCACCATGGAGCCCATGTGGTTCGACAAGAACGCCCGTCACATCGCCTTTGAGCAGGCCACACCGGCCGACTACGACCGTATGATCGCCCTGCTGGACAAGCCGGACAAAACGCCCTTCGAGCGCTACCTCACCGCCACCGACACGCGTCCCGACGGATGGCAACCCACCGAGGACCACTTCAAAGAGAGCGAACTGACCCGCGATAAACTGCTGGACTACAAGGCCACGTGGTTCCTGATCCGCGACCAATTGGAAGAGGCCGCGGCCACGTTCGCCCAGATCCCTGACGACTTCTGGACAGGCTATCCTTATGCCCTGTTCGCCGACGACGACCCCTTCGTGGTGAACGTGGAAGACCCGCACAACTACGGCAAGAGCGATGTGGGCCGGTACACCAAGCGCACCATCGTTGAGCGCATGATCGCCTTGCGGAACGAGGCCCGGGAAAGCCCGAGAACGCGCGCCTTGAACCACTACCTGCTGGGCAATGCCTATTACAGCATGACCTGGCACGGCAAGTACTGGATCATGAGCCGCATTGGGTGGAGCATGTGGGAGGACGGCGACTGGAACGAGCCGACCCGGGAGAAGCGCTTCGACGATGCCGACTACTTCGGCTGCCAGCGGGCCATGCACCACTACCGGCTGGCGTTCGAAGCGGCCAAAGACCCGGTGCTGAAAGCCATGGCCTGCCGCATGTTGGTGGAATGCGACCGCAATTGGAGATCGTTCACCGGCCAACCGGATGCCGACGAAAGCCCATGGGTGGCCAAGCTGAAGGACAAGAAGAGCCGCGAGGCCTATCGGGCCATCGAGGAATGCGTGAGCTACGCGGACTACGTGAAGCGGTTCCGATAGTGCGCGTAGTTTCGCGGCCATGAAGCTCAGCAGCAGTACCAAGGCCTTGCTCATTGCCGCAGGTGTGCTGGTCCTGCTCTTTGTGATCGGCGACCGGTTCGGGTTCCGCACGACCAGCAAGGACCCGTTGCAGTACGTGATCGAACTGGACACCAGTGCCGTGGTCACCATCCGCTTCGAGGACCGTGCCGATGCGCGCAACGACTTCCACTTGGTGCGCAGTAGCTCCTTTTGGCAGCGCTCGGACGCTCCGAACGATTCGCTGGCCGCAAGCGCACAGGCTGCGCTGTTGCTCCAGACCTTCCAACGCATACCAGTGAAGCGCGACATGGGCATGATCCGCCTGTTGGCCGACCGCTACCAGCTCACGGACAGCACGCTCTGCCGCATCACCTTCACCGACATTGACGGCGGTGAGCGCGCGTTGAACCTGGGCAGCAGCACCTTCGCACCCGGCAAGGTGGGCAGCTGGACCTACGTGAACCTGCCCGGCGAACGCGAAGTGTATTCCGTGGAAGGCCTGCTGACCTCCACCTTGCGCGTGGCCCGGCCCTGAGCCGTCGGCCGGTGTAGTGCGTACTTTGGCGCCAAGTGCTGCACCCAACGCCATGAACGCACGGAAACGCCCCTACCACCTGCTCGAGGCCCATCATCTCTCCATCGGGTATTCGGTGGTGGAGCGCGGCAGTCTGCGCGTGCTGCCTTTGGGTAACGACCTGTTCGAGGGGCCCAGGAATTGGCACAAGAGCGGGGTGATGGAATGGCAGCCCGGCGTGGCCGCCCACCAACTGCTGCTGCGCAATGCACGACCGGCGCGGAAGTGGGCACCCTTGCACGAGCGATTTACCACCCAGGTGCGCACGGTGGATGCCCTACTGGCCAAGCACAACGCCATGTTGCTGCCCACAGGGGCCAGTCCGTTCATGCACCCGGCGCAGGAGACCGTGCTGGTGAACAGTATTGACGGAGAACGTAATGCCCTCAACGATCGCCTCTTCAACTGTGCGCAACATGGTTGGAGCAACAGTAATGGCGCCGACCTCTCGCTGACCTTTTCGGGCGATGGCGAGTTCAGCAAACTGCACGCTGCTGCGAGGCTGTTGTTGCCCATCATCCCCGGGCTTGCCGCATCATCGCCCCTGCTGGAAGGTGCGTTCCAAGGCTTCCACGATGCACGCTTGGAAGCGGGGTTGCACGCCCGCGAGAAACACCCGGAACTGATGGGCTCGCTGGTCCCTGAGCCGGTCTTCACACAGGAGGACCATGACCGCGAGATACTGGCGCCCATTGCGCAGCTACTTGGCGAACTGGGTGCCATCCCCGGCCTTGATCCCGAGCAGGCCAACGCACGCGGTGTGGTGGCCCGTTTCGATCGGCAATTGATGGTGATGCAGGTAACGGACACCCAGGAATGTGTGGCCGCCGACCTGGCCGTGGCCGAACTGATCAACGCCGTGCTGCGCGCCTTGGCCAGTGGCCGATGGGTGAGCACCTACCTGCAACGCGCGTGGTCCGAGAGCGACCTGTTGCCGATCTTCCTACAGACCATCAAGGACGCGGGCAACACACTAGTGACCAACCGCGACTACCTGCTGATGTTCGGGCTGATGAAGCAGGAACAGTTGTCCGTACAGAAGCTCTGGCAGCACCTCTTCGTGGACCTGTACGGCGAGATCAGTCCTGAAGCGCGGCAACCCATCGCACATATCCTTGAGCATGGTTGCCTGGCCTCCCGCATCCTTCGTCATACCGGCCGCACACCTGCGCCCGACAAGCTCCGCGCGGTGTATACCGAACTGGCGGAGTGCAACCGCACCGGCCGCTTGTTCGTGTAGCTGCTCCGACGAAGGCCACACCGGCTTCGTGGTCCGCTCGGCCTCGTTCCGTCGAAACCCTGGAACCGCTTCCATGGCGGCGCGTAAGTGCGGGCACCATCCTCATCGCCCATGCTCCGCTCCTCCGCCTCCACCGCCGCCCTGCTGCTCTTCCGTTTGGCCTGCGCTCAAGCCGGGCCGGTGTTCCATTGGCCATTGGATGAGAGCAGTGGCACTGTGGCCCAGCAGATCGCGGGCAACACACCCGGTGTGCTCAGTGGCGGCGTGCTGTGGGACCCGCTGGGTGGGCACCACCAGGGCGCGGCGCGGTTCGATGGCGTGGACGACCGCATCCTGATCGGCCCCTGCGACCTGACCAACGGCGGTGGTGGGATCACACTGTCCATTTGGGTGAAGCCCGACTTCGTGACCGCCATGGAGCGCACGCTGATCGCGAAGACCACTGGCCCGCAACCGGCCGATCACCAATGGTCGTTGAGCTTCGTGAACGCCAGTGCGGTGCGGTTCCGGTTGAACGCGGGCGGCACCACAACCGAACTGAGCACCTCGCCCTCGTCCATCTTCTCAGGCACGTGGTACCACATCGTGGCCAGTTACGACGGCGTCCAAATGCGCATCCACGTGAACGGCGCGCTGATGGCGGCCACCCCGAAGACCGGCGCCATTGGTATGGCCCCGCAATCCCCGGCATCCTTGGGTGCCCGGAGCACAGGTACTGCGCCTTTCTCCGGCTGGCTGGACGATGCGCGGATCTACGCGCGGGCCTTGTCCGACCAGGAGATCATCGGACTCCTCTTCGAGACATTGACCACTGGCCTACCCAACGCCACGCGCCATACGCTCTCCATCAACAACGGAGCCTTGTCATTACCGACAGGCGTTTGGGAACAGATCCATTTGTACAGTACTTCCGGAGCATTGCTGACGGAACAACGCCTGCAGTCCGGATCCAATGCCGTGTACCTGGACACACCGTCCGCAGGGCTTTACCTGGTTTGCCTGACAGGACATGGCAATAGATGGTCCGGTAAGCTGTGGGCACCCTGAACGCGAAAGCCCCTGGCGATCGGTCCGGGGCTTTCGCGGAACGGGCACGCTGCAAGCCCGCTCAGCCTTCGATCCCGATCACCTGGCCATCGTAGGCGAGCTCCACGTTGGCGGGAAGCAGCTGAGCGGCGTCAACTGAGGTGCCCATCAAGTGGCTGATGTGCGTGAGGTAGGCCTTGCGCGGCGCCACCTCAGCGATGACCGCGAGCGCTTCCGAAAGATTGAAGTGCGTAGGGTGTTCCTTGATCCGCAGCGCGTTGATCACCAACACATCGAGGCCACGCAAGCGGTCAAGCTCCGAGGCATTGATGTACTTCGCATCGGTGATGTAGGCCACCGGTCCATACCGGAAACCAAGCACCGGCATTTCGCCATGCAGTACGGTGATCACCTCCAGATCGATACCACCAGCGTTCACGCGATCCCCCACGATCTCGTGCAGGCGCAGGTCGGGCACACCAGGATAACGCTGTTCTGCGAACGCATAATGGTACATGCGGCGCACGGACGAGATGGTGGCCGCATTGCCGAATATGTCCATGTGCCGCTGCAAATGGAAATTCAGCGCACGCAGGTCGTCGATGCCCGAGACGTGGTCCATATGCTCGTGGGTGAGCACCACGGCATCAATGGAATCGGTGCCTGACCTCAAAAGCTGCTGGCGCAGATCAGGGCCCGCATCAATAAGCACCGTGGCGCCATCCACCGAGAGCAAGGCCGAACTGCGGAGCCGCTTGTCCTTCGGATCAGCGCTCCGGCACACCGAACAGTTGCAAGCCACCACCGGCACACCCTGACTGGTGCCCGTACCAAGGAATCGCAGTTCGATGGAGGCCATCGCCGCAAAGATCGCGGTACGCTGTTGAACCACACCTTACTTTCGCGCCGCCTACCCGGAGAGGTGGCAGAGTGGTCGATTGCGGCGGTCTTGAAAACCGCTTTACCGCAAGGTAACGGGGGTTCGAATCCCTCCC
>CAZQFG010000034.1:0-21104 GCA_964592515.1 uncultured Chryseobacterium sp.
GGACAACTGCGGAACTTGCGTAGGTGGAAACACCGGCCTGAGCGCTTGCGCTCAGGACTGCGCCGGCCTTTGGGGTGGAAGCGCTGTACCGGGTACGCTATGCGACGATGGATCCGCCAACACCATCAACGACACCTGGAACAGCGACTGCCAATGTGTTGGTACGCCAGTGATCATCGATTGCACCAGCAATGCCGGCAGCGACCAGACCGTCTGCGGCCCTACAACTACGTTGAGCGCCGTTGGGACCGGAGCATGGTCAGGTCCTTCGACGATCACATTCGCTTCCGTCACTTCACCTGTAAGCGTCATTACTGCCAGCCAGCCCGGAACGTACGACCTATACTGGACCGTCACGGAGGGCACATGTGTAAGTGTCGACACGGTTGTCGTCATATTCAATGCGCAGGCTGATGCAAGCTTCGCCTACGCACAAAGCACCTATTGCATGGGGGATACGCCCCCTGCCCCATGGATGGCACAGGTCGGAGGTATATTCTCGGCACAGTCAACCGGTCTGGTCATTGACCCCTCAACCGGGGTCATCGAGGTCGGCGCGAGCGCTCAAGGAGATCACATCGTCACCTATTCCATCGGTGGCCCCTGCCCCAGTTCCAGTTCGCAACAGGTGAGCATCGCACAGAACGCTGATGCCACGTGGACAACCCCTGCACCCATGTGCGGCGATGCTACCCCGATCGAACTGAACAGCCTGATAACGGGCACAACAGGCGGTACCTGGTCTGGCGCAGGGGTATCTGGATCCACGTTCACACCGGCCGGTCTTATTGGGTCGATCAACATCACCTACACGGCCACCATCGGTGAATGCACTTCGCACGTTACTCAAGCGCTTGTGGTGGCAGCCCCTGTTGTTGCGGACGCTGGCACAGACGTTACGGTGTGTGGATCCTCTGCGGTGATGAATGCTACCAGTGGACAAGAAAATGGTGGCTGGTCGGAACCAAGTGGCATCATCAACATTGAGCCGGTCGTTTCCCCGAATGCAACTGTCTCAACAGGGACTTTCGGCACCTATGCGTTGGTCTGGACAGTGGACAATGGTGTGTGCACTGCAAGCGACACGGTATTAGTGCACTTCACTGAGCCTATTACTGACTTATGGGTGAACGCGGGCCCCGACCAGGACCTCGCCGTTGTGGACCACACCGCCTTGCTTGGATCCGCGTCTTCCGGAAGCACGCTTAGCTGGTGGGTCCTGAGCGGCTCTGGCATCATAGCAAACGCCCATGACAGCAGCACCACTATCACCGGGCTGTTGATGGGCGACAACCTGGTCGTTCTCACCGCGACCATCGACCAATGCTCCTCGGCCAGCGATACGGTCACCATTCACGTGGACGACCTGTTCATCCCGGAAGGGTTCAGTCCGAACGGCGATGACGTGAATGACAAATGGGAGATCCGAGGCATCGAAGCCTATCCCATGAGCTCGCTACAGATCTTCAACCGATGGGGGCATCTGGTCTACCGTTCTGACAGTTACCGGAACGAATGGAACGGAAAGGGACGGAATGCCGGAGAACTTCCGGATGACACCTACTTCTATGTGCTGAACCTTGGCGGTGAGCGGACGTATAACGGCCACATCATCCTGAAGCGTTGAACTCCATGAAACACATCCTCTCCCTGGCCCTGTTGGTCGGCTGGTCGTGTGCCATGGGGCAGCACACACCGCTCACCAGTCAGTATCTGTTCAACGGCCTGGCCATTAATCCGGCCTATGCAGGCAGTCGTGACGTACTGGCGGCCAACATCACACATCGTCAACAATGGGTAGGGTTCGATGGTGCTCCGGTCACCCAGACCCTTAGCATACATGCCCCATTGGCACGTCGCAAAGTGGGACTGGGGCTCATGCTCTACAACGACCGCATCGGGGTAAGCAACGAGACGGGATTGTTCAGCAATTACGCCTATCGGATGCGCTTCGGCAAGAAGACCTTGTCCCTTGGCATTGGAGCTGGACTTACCATGCTACGCGCCAACTGGACCGAGGTGGCGCTCCAGAACATGAGCGACCAGAGCTTCAGCACGAACACTCGGAACGCAATAAGACCCAACTTCAGCGCCGGGTTGTTCTACTACAGCAAGTCCTGGTTCATGGGGGCATCGGTACCCTTTCTGTTCTCTCATTCGTATGAAGCGAACCAACCGACCTTTACCATCGTAGAAAGCTCGCTCCAAGCGCAACCCATGCTTACCGGGGGAACCGTGATCGAACTCAATAAGGACCTCAAACTGAAGCCATCGACCTTGCTTCGCTACCGCGTGGAAAGCGGTCTGCAGGCGGATATCAGTTCCAACCTGATCATCAAGGACAAGGTCTGGGCAGGGGTATCCTATCGCACCGGCGCAGCGGTGATCGGTATGCTCGAGATCCTGCCAACGCCCCAATGGCGCGTTGGATATGCGTATGACATGGGCCTTTCCCCAATAAGCAGGTATCACCATGGCTCGCATGAGCTGATGCTGCAATACGAATTCGGTTACCGTATCAGGGTCCGCGACCCCCGCTATTTCTGATGCGAAAGTCCATCACACTCCTACTGGCGGCCGTATTGTGCTTGAGCGGCACAGCGCAGATCATCCATGAGGTGACACTGCTCGATCTGCGTCCTTACGGAGAGGACTATGCCCCAGTGTTCCTTGACAGCGGATTCGTGATGTGCTCTGTTCGTGAAGCACCTGGCGCCATTACAGTTACCGATGCCGTAACAGCCAAACCGCTCTCCGATCTCTATTGGGTGCCATATGCCAATGACAAGATCGGAACACCCGTATTGTTCAGCGCCAATCTGGCATCCATTGTTAACGAAGGCCCCGCTGCATTCACTGACGGCGGCACCACGATATGCTACACACGCAACCTCGAGGTACCCAAGAAACTATCTGCTCGCGGACTCAAGAACGGCCAATTGGGTCTGTTCTTCGCACGTCAGGTCGACAACGCTTGGAGCGCTCCCGTGGCGTTCGAGCATAATTCGTCCGAATACTCCCTACTACATCCGACATTCTCCCCTGACGGCAGACGACTTGTTTTCGCCAGTGATATGCCCGGTGGTCATGGTGGTATGGACATCTTCTATAGTGAACGCATCGCAAGCGGCTGGACCACACCCGTGAACATGGGTCCGACAATCAATGGACCATCCAACGAGGTATATCCCCGCTTCGGAAGGGACGGTACGCTCTACTTTGCCTCCAACCGCCCCGGCGGATCGGGCCAACTGGACATCCTCTCCTGCTCATTCGATCATGGTCAATTCGGCGCGCCTTCATTCCTGCCTGCGCCCATCAACGGTCCGGCGAACGACCACAGCTATTCGGAACTCGGGGACGACATCAATGCGCTCTTCAGTTCAGACCGCTCCGGTTCGGACCGCATCTTCAAAGCCAAGCGCACGATAACACCCTTTCAGGAGTGCAGCGAACAAAAGCGGAACAACTACTGCTATGCAGTGAAGCAACGCCCGCAAAGCGCCACGGGGGTTCTGCCACTGGAGCATGCTTGGGATATGGGCGACGGCACTGTGATCCGGGGCTTGGCGGCCAACCATTGCTACGCGAACCGCGGCACATATACAGTGCGGTCCGTTCTGGTCGACAAACGCACTGGTGATGTGTTCCATGTCGTCTCAAGCAAGGAGATCAATGTCAGCGACCATGAACAAGCCTGGATATCGGCGCCGGACACCGTTCGTACAGGACGGGCGTTGGCACTGGATGGCACACAGAGCAACATCCCGGGCATCGCGGCAGTGGACCACATCTGGGACATGGGCGATGGAACACGGAAAGAAGGCACACGCATCCAGCATCAGTTCAAGACGCCGGGTATCTACACGGTGAAATTGGATGTGGTCGGCGGGCCCGATATGGACGGTAACATGAACCACCGCTGTAATACGCGCACGATCGTGGTCATTGACCGGTTCAAGGACCATGAGGACATGGCCGTGGTGGCAACCTACCAGGATGCGCTGGGCACGACACATGTGTTCGAGTACCAGGAGATCCCGTTCGATGAACACAAGATGGAAGGACAGGAACTCGCGGACGTGAAC
The DNA here is from genome assembly GCA_964592515.1 of uncultured Chryseobacterium sp. Classification (GTDB taxonomy): domain Bacteria; phylum Bacteroidota; class Bacteroidia; order Flavobacteriales_F; family PHOS-HE28; genus PHOS-HE28. The sequence continues at coordinate 4,089 of CAZQFG010000034.1, forward strand.
TTCTCCGTGATCCTCTTCGCAAGCAAAGAACGTGTGAGCCTTGAAGACCCGCGCTTCATTGAAGTACGCAAACTGTACCGGATCGTCGAACGCTTCGATCCGATAAGGGCGGAATACACCTACGGTGTGGGCGACACCAAGAACATTGAAGAACTCTACCAGGTCTATCGGAAGGTGAAAGAGCTGCAGTTCCTGGATGCTGAGGTGTTCGGATTGCAGGTGGAACAGCTGCTGGACCTCAGCAACCTGGACATGGCATCCCTCGAGGAACTGGCACACTCGAAGCTGCGGACGAGCGCCATCCATTTCGCCTACAAGAGCGCCACACTGGAGCCCGGTTCGGAAGTGGTCCTCGACCAGGTCATTGCAACGATGCGCCAGCACCCCGCGCTCGAACTTGTTATTGAGGCACACACCGATGACGTAGGTGGATCGGCATATAACCTTGAACTAAGCCAGCAACGCGCCCTAGCCGTCGTCGACCACCTGTTCGAACATGGTATTGAGCCCAACAGGCTCACACCGGTCGGGCATGGCAAGAACCAACCCATTGCCAGCAACAAGACAGAGGCAGGACGTGCCCAGAACAGGCGTGTCGAGTTCAGGATGGTGGTGCGGAAAGAGCACACACCTGCTACGCCGCTCCTTTCCGGCGCCATGAAAAGCGGAGCGGTGAACCGTGGTCCCAAGTGACCCCGCATCGCTTCGCGCCTTAGAAGCCGTAACCTGCAGGTCAGGAACAGATCAAGCTTCCAACAGTAGCAGGACGAAAAGTCCAGTTGACCGGAGCGGTGGACCGCAAACACTTCATCCCGGCACTTCGTGAACGTGCAGGGCATGGGTAACTTCGTGCGCAATGCGTATGCGGAACGTCCTGTTGTTCGGCCTGACCTTTTTAGCAATATGGAAGAACCCCATGTTCGCACAGGCGGGGCTGCGCTTCATTGAGAACAAGGGACAATGGGCCGACCAGGTCCACTTCATGGCCGAAGCCCCGGGAGCGAACCTGTGGTTCGAGCGGGGTGCTGTGGTGATCGACCGGTACGATGCTGATGCGCTGGACCGTACGCATGCCGATGTGCGCGTGGATGTTGGGCGACCGGAATACGAGCGACTGGACCGCCATGCGGTCCGCATCCGATTCGTGAACGCAGAAGCTTCGGCATCGATCCATGGCCGCTTACCCGCCCCGGGCAATTACAACTACTTTATCGGCAACGACCCGTCGAACTGGGGAGTGAACGCACGCGCATACAGCGAGGTGCTGATGACCAATGTGGCCCCAGGGTGTAACGCCATCTTCCGCACAGGACGCACCGGCCCCAAGTACGACCTTATCCTTGCGCCTGGTGCCGACCCGCGTGCTTTGCATATCGCCTATGATGGGGCCACGGACCTACAGCTTCGTAACGGAACCTTGATCGTTGGCACATCACTTGGCCGATTGACGGAACGTATCCCTCTCGCCTATCAGGAGATCGACGGGGAACGGATCACCGTGGAATGCCGCTATACACTGAAGAACGGCATTGTGGGATTCGCGCCGGGCGCATACAACGACGCCCAGCCCCTGATCATTGACCCTGAACTCTCGTTCGCCACGTTCAGCGGATCCATCAGTAACAACTTCGGCTACTCAGCCACTTTCGACGCGGCCGGATTCCTTTATGCAGGCAGTACGGCCTTCGGCAACCAATACCCCACCACGGTAGGTGCCTATCAAACAACCTGGGCCGGTGGCACCACGGACATCGCCATCACCAAGTACGATACCACGGGTAGCTTTCTTGTGTGGAGCACATATATCGGTGGCACCGCAGCGGAAATGCCGCATAGCCTGATCGTGGACGATAACGACCAGGTCATTGTCCTGGGTACAACGGCATCCACCAACTTCCCCACCACGTCGACCGCATTCGACAACACTTTCGCCGGAGGCACGGCATTCACGCCGTCAGGGCTGGGCCTCTCCTACCCGAACGGATCGGACATGATCATCGCGAAGCTCAGCGCCAACGGGTCGGCCCTGCTTGGATCCACCTACCTCGGTGGGACAGGCAATGATGGTCTGAACTCGGCACCGGCCCTGAAGTTCAACTATGCCGACGAGGTGCGTGGAGAGGTCCTGTTGGATGCGCCAGGGAATATCTGGGTCGTGAGCTGTACACAAAGCACGAACATGCCATTGACGGCCGGCGCAGCACAGTCCACCTTCTCGGGTGGCGGTCATGATGGATACGTGGCACGGTTCAACCCTGGTCTCTCCCAACTGCAATACGCCAGCTATATCGGTGGCAGTGGTGCCGACGCGGTGTATTCGGGCGAGTTCGACCCGGCGGGTCATCTGTTCGTGTGCGGAGGCACTACCAGCACCGACCTGACCACATCCCCTGGTGCCTGGTCCACGAGCAACAATGGAGGCACGGCCGACGCGTTCACTGCGCGCTTCAGCGTGAACGGAGCGGCGATCGATGCCCTGACCTATTACGGTTCCGGAGCATACGACCAGGCGTATTTCGTGGAGCTGGATGACAACAACGATGTATACCTGTTCGGACAGACATCGGCACCCAGCGGACAATTGCACCTGAATGCCGCCTACAACATACCCGCCGGTGGGCAGTTCATTGCCAAGCTGGACCAGGACCTGAGCCAATTACTCCTTGCTGCGCGCACCGGCAGCGGCGATGGAACGCCGGACATCTCGCCCACAGCGTTCCTTGTGGATGTGTGCGACAAGATCTACACCAGCGGCTGGGGCAGCAGTGCCGGAGGTCTTGGTGGTGCGCTCACCACAACAGGACTGCCGGTGACACCCGATGCGCACCAGTCCACCACGGCCGGGCACGACCTCTACCTCGCCGTGTTCGATATCAATATGACCGCACTGACCTACGCCACCTACTATGGCGGCGACCTCAGCCCGGAGCATGTGGATGGCGGCACGAGCCGCTTCGACCGCAGGGGACGCGTATACCAATCGGTATGTGCAGGGTGCCAGAACAACGATGACTTCCCGACCACTCCCGGGGCATGGAGCAACACGAACAACAGCTCGGGCTGCAACAATGCCGTGCTGAAATTCGACTTCGATGCACCACTGGTCATCGCTGCTTTCACGGCACCCGATACGGTTTGTGCGAACGCGCCTATCGCCTTCACCAACCTGAGCAATAATGCCACTGCGCAAGTATGGGACTTCGGCGATGGAAGCCCCACCTCCACAACTCCCTCCCCCACCCACCAATACGCGCTCCCCGGCACTTATGTGATCACGCTCGTTGCCACGAACCCATTGACCTGCAATGGCACCGATGCCACCACACGCACTGTGGTGGTGCGAGGCGCAGCACCCATACTTACGACCATGAACGACACGGTGGTCTGCGGCCCGGTGACAAGCCTACTATTGATCGCATCGAGCGAAGGGACCGCCGACCAATACCAGTGGAGCACAAGCGCTGCGTTCACGGACCAATTGAACACCAGCGCCAGCGACAGTTCCGCGTTGCTCGCTCCGCCCCAAAGCGGGACCTACCATGTGCGGGCCCGGACACAGGATGGATGCTGGGCCTTGGACAGTGTGCAGGTCACGATCTCGCTGGGTGCCATCAGCACCATTGGCGACACCTTGATCTGTGCGCGGGATACGGCAACCATTTCACTGACCGGCATGGATCAAGGAAGTTCGATCACTTGGTCACCGGCAGAGCACATTCTTACTGGCCAAGGCACGGCTTCCATCACCACGGCCCCGGAAGAGAACACGGCTTATTCCGTAACTGTTCTGGCACCGACAGGCTGCTCGTGGACCAGCCTGTTCACCCTTTCCGTATCGCCCATCAGTGCAGGTTCGATCGACGCCAGTGCGGAACCTGCTATCGTACTTGCCGGAACCACCGTACAGTTGCAGGCCAGTCCTTCAACTGGTGTCTCCTACGCATGGAGCCCTGCAACCATGGTCAGCGACCCGACGATCGCCAACCCCACGGCCACAGTTCAACAGACCACCGTGTTCACTGTAACGGTGAGCGATGGGGTATGTACACGAAGCGCTTCAGTGGAAGTGAGGGTGTACGAGCTTCGATGTGAGGAACCTGACGTTTTCATCCCGAACTCCTTCACCCCCAACGGTGATGGCAACAACGATATCCTCTTCGTGCGTGGCCAGCACATTGCCCGCATGGAACTGATGGTCTTCGACCGATGGGGTGAAAAGGTGTTCGAGACCTCCGACCGTTCCGTCGGTTGGGATGGATCATTCAAAGGCAGACCTGTTGACCCCGCGGTATTCGTGTATCACCTCACGGCCTGGTGCCTTGATGGACAACGCTACTTCACGAAGGGTAACGTGACCGTGATCCGATGAGGAAGAATCGTGGTCAGCGAGCACTGGAATACGAGCGTGGCGCGAAGAGCACCAAGCCATCATCCAATGCTGTACGCTTTGCGTTCCGTTCGGCCCTCCTTTTGGCATGGCTCACTTCGCTGAGCGCCCTTGCACAGGACATCCACTTCTCGCAATACTTCAACGCACCACTGGCACTGGGCCCGGGAAGTATAGGCCAGTTCGATGGCGACCAACGCTTCAATGGCATTTTCAGGCAACAGTGGCGCTCGGTCACCATCCCCTACCGCACCTTCGGCCTTGGTTGGGAGCTTCGCGACATCGGTCGGTCGGACAAGCTGGCCATTGGCATCTGGGCCATGAACGACAAGGCCGGCGACAGTCGCATGACCCAGTTCCAGTTCCTTGGCGGTGCCAGCTGGACGGAACGTTGGGGCGACTTGCGGCAGCACAGCATTAGTGGTGGTGTTCAATTCGGGTTCACATCGCTCACCATCGACCCCGGAGCGCTCACCTTCGATGCCCAGTACAACGGCTACTACTTCGACCCTCAGCTGGCCAATGGTGAATCGTTCCAACGCGATGGGCTCATTCACCCCGACCTGCACGCCGGGGCCACCTATCGCTACACGCCGCGCCACCGGCACCTATTGCAAGTGGGGCTCTCCTTCTTCAACCTCACCACACCGAACATCGGGTTCCTCGGAGGACCGGGCGTTCCCTTGGATGGTCGTAGCTCATCGCATATCCTCGGCCAATTCCCTGTGAGCGAACGCGTGGAACTTCTGCCCATGGCACAATGGATGTCACAAGGCGAATTCAACGAATTCATCATCGGCTCCAATGTGCGTTACATCCTGCTGGACCGCTATGGACTGGAACGGGCGGTGATACTCGGTCTGCACGGGCGCGCGGCGGATGCAGGCTACATACACGCCGGATTTCAATACGACGATTGGACCGTGGGTTTGAGTTACGATATCAATACCAGTGATCTGGTGCCGGCCAGTCGCAACCGGGGCGGCATCGAGTTCGCCGTGATCCGTATCCTGAAAAAACGGCCCATCTTACCGGTGCGCTTCAAGGCCTGTCCCGAACAGCTGTGAGCAGATGATGACCAGTGTTCTCCGCTCCTTCACGCTAACCGTGTCGATCACCTTCGGCTGGGGGTTCGTTCATGCGCAATCCATTGAACAGTGGACCACTTGGGGCGATGCCTCGATGGCACGCGGTGAATACTATGGTGCATCGCGGTTCTACGAGGGTGCCATGGCGCTGGAACCCGGTCGGTTGAGCCTTCAATGGAAACAGGCCGAAGCCTGCCGCTTGAGCCACCAATACGACAAGGCCGCTGAACTGTACGCGACCGTACAGCGCAAGGACATGGGACGCACCTATCCGGACGCCTTGCGCTGGCTTGGTGAAATGCAGCTGAGCGCCGGCGCATACGACGAGGCAGAGCGCACGTGGAACAAAGTGCTTCAACGCGAAAAGAACAAGCGATCGGTGGTGGCACAACGGGCAGCCAATGCACTGCAAGGTATCGCCCTGGTCAAGGAGTCCATTGCCCGGCAGGATACCACCAAACTGCAACATCTTCCGCAGCCTGTGAACAGTTTCGACAGCGAGTTCGGGGCACGCATCGGGCCGGACGATGCACTGCTGTTCACCAGCATGCGCGGCACTTACACGACGGACGGTGAAGTGGAGGACACGACCGCCTACCGTTCAATGTTGTATAGGAGCGCCGTAGCGAATGGCCACTGGAGCGAAGCAGTGGCGCTTGAAAGCCCCGTAGCGAACGGCCATGTGGCGAACGTGACCTGGTCGGCGAATGGCCAACTGATGTACACCACGCGCTGCGTGGACGATACACCCTGCCGGATCCATCATGCCGCCTATGATGGCCGGAGCATGAGCATGCTTACCCCGCTCGAAGGCCTGGGAGATGCGCAGAGCACACAACCCATCGTGGTATGGTGGCAAGACCGTGAATTGCTCTTCTTCGTGAGCGATCGCCCCGGAGGCCTTGGGGGCACTGACATATGGAAGGCCGAGTTGAGGAACGGAACAGCGATCAACGTGGAACCGCTCGGCCCCCATGTGAACACCCCGGGCAATGAACGAACACCTTGGTTCGATGCCAGCTCCGCAACACTCTGGTTCAGTTCAGACTTCCGTCCAGGACTTGGTGGCTACGATATCTTCCGAAGTGAGCTCATCAGTGGCAGCTTCGCCCCAGCGAGCAACGCGGGAACGCCCTTCAACAGTCCGGCGAACGACCTATACCCGGCGTTGTATCCCGAACGCGGCGAAGGATGGCTGACCAGCAACCGCAAGGGCTCCTTTGCCGCAAAGGGAGAGACCTGCTGCAACGACCTGTACCGTTGGACATACGGGCCGACACGAACGGCGGAAGAAACACCCCGGGAAACCACCGAGCAGACCACCGAGGTGATCAGACGTGTTCACGAGCTCAGCTCCATGCAGGCCCGTTTCCCGTTGAAGCTCTATTTCCACAACGACGAGCCCGAACCGCGGTCGTGGAGCACCACCACGGAACAACCTTATGGCACGACCTACCAACGCTACCGCGCCCTTGAACCCACGTACAGGGCCGAACAAACGGATGCAACGGCCATGGAGCGTTTCTTCGTTGACGATGTGGACGGTGGGTACACACTGCTCCTTGAACTGGCGGAGGCGCTCTACGTTGAACTCGAGCGAGGAGCTTCCATTACGCTTGAAGTGCGCGGACACGCCAGTCCGCTGGCCCGCAACGATTACAACAAGAACCTCTCACTGCGGCGTATCGCAAGTCTTCGCAATCATTTGCGTGGATGGAACCATGGCGTACTTGCGCCCTACTTCGATGGGACCGCGACGAACGGTGGGCACGTTGCACTGCGCATACTCCCTTTCGGTGAAGAACGATCGGCCACTGGCGTGAGCGATGACCTGCGTGATCTGAAACACTCGGTGTACAGTGTGGAGGCCGCGCGCGAACGCCGGATCGAGGTAGTGGCCGTGGAGTGGTCTGAACAGGGACCCGAAAATACCGTACAGCGCACCCTTCGCAAGGTCGGGGAATTGAAGCAGAGCGAGGTGCGTGAATTCGCGTTCCATGTGGAGAATACCAGCACGAAGCCCTTGCGGTTGGTTTCCAGCACCGCCGACTGTGGTTGCACGGCCGCAGCGCTTCCCGAAGTGCCCATACCACCCGGCGGCATGGGCGAAGTGCTCGTAACGTTCAACGGTCGCGCAAAGGAAGGCCCCCTCACACGCACCGTCACCATAACCTCGGATGGAACACCTGGCACCATTGAGCTCGTGATCGATGGCACTGTGGTTCCGTAACATCGCACCATGGAACTTCTGCTCCTTTCCAACTCCACGCTTCCCGGAGAACCCTTCTTCCAATGGCCTCGCGCCTATGTGGCCGCTTACTTGAACGGCAGGAAACGCGTGGCCTTCGTGCCCTTCGCCGCACCTCCTGAACAACAGGATGCCTATGTGGAGAAGGTCTCCGCAGTGTTCACTGAAATGGGTATCGAGCTGGTCTCACTGCACGGTCCCGGCGATCCGTTGAAGACCTTGGACAACGCCGATGCAGTGGCCGTGGGCGGAGGGAACACCTTCCTACTGCTACGTACGTTGTACCGGACCGGGCTCGTAAAGGCCATTTCGGAGAAAGTGCGCAAAGGCATGCCCTACGTGGGTTGGAGCGCCGGCAGCAACGTGGCCTGCCCCACCATCATGACCACCAACGACATGCCCATCGTGGAACCACCATCGATGCACGCCATGAACCTGGTGCCCTTTCAGATCAATCCGCACTACACCGAGGCCACCATACCGGGCCATGGCGGAGAAAGCCGCGACCAACGCATCGCGGAATTCCTGGTAATGAACCCGAACATGCCTGTGATCGGGCTGCGCGAGGGATCGCTGTTGCATGTGAACGGTAGTGCCATGCGACTTACAGGCGGCAGCATGAAGCTATTCCGGCACGGCCAGGAAACAAAAGAGATCGCAGCAGGAACTGAGCTGAGGACCTCCCTGGCTGGTGAATGAGCCGCTTGATGCGCGGTACGCCAACAGGCCATGCTTTCACTGAGTGATGATCGTTCATTAATGGACGACAGATGCCTCTCGTGACCGGTTCACCCTAAGCCACGGTCGCGTTACTTTCGACCGCGATGAAGGAGGTGCTCACATCCATCGGCATGAACGCACTGTTGGTGCTTCAGGTGGCGTTGGTGGTCATTGGCGCCTTCGTGGCCGAACGCATTATCCGCAAGCTGCTGCGCAAGGTTTATCTACGTAGCAACCAAGGTTACGAGGACCGCACGCGCTACCGTTTCCTGCGTAATGCCACGCGCTTCATTGTCACCCTGCTTGCCGGGGCGTCCATCATCTACATCGTTCCCTCGTTCAAGCACCTGGCGGTAACACTGTTCGCTGGCGCGGGTATCCTGGTGGCCATTCTCGGGTTGGCCACTCAGCGCGCGTTCAGCAACATTATCAGCGGCATCTTCATCGTCGGCTTCAAGCCCTTCCGGGTGGGAGATGTGATCAAAGTGGGGGCCATTGACAGCGGCGTGGTGGAGGACATCACCCTCCGTCATACCGTGATCGTGACCTTCGAGAACCGCCGCGTGATCATTCCGAACGCGGTGATCAGCGATGATGTGATCGTGAACAGCAGCATCACCGATGAGGCCACGTGCGAATTCGTGGAAGTGCGCGTGAGCTATGAGAGCGACCTGGACCGGGCCATGGCCATCCTACAGGAAGCGTGCGCGGCGCACCCTGACTGTATAGATAAACGCACCCAGGATGAGGAGAAGCGTGGACAGCACAAGGTGATCGTGCGTGTGGTCCGGCTGGATGAGAGCGCCGTGGTGCTCCGTGCGTATGCTTGGGCCAAGGAGCCCGCGATCGCTCGCATGATGCACTACGACCTGAACCGCACCATCAAGCTGCAATTCGATCAAGAGGGCATCATCATTCCCTATCCGCAGCGTACTGTTCACATGAAGGCCACTCCCTCTCAGCCATGAAAAAAGTAAGTACACGCTCAGGAAAGGCCGGCCTTCCTCCGGGAACGCTCATCCATGTGGGCGATGAACTGAGCAGGACCACCACCATGCGCCAGTTCGTACTTGCGAACGACGGATACCACGAGGAACACCTTTCAAGCTTGGACGGGTTGCGACAGAGCGACCCAGCCACCACAGTGAGCTGGCTGGATATAGATGGACTGAACAGCGAGCGCTTGCTACGCAGCCTCGGTGAACAGTTCGGGCTGCACCACCTGATGCTTGAGGACATCCTGAACACGGACCACCGGCCGAAAGTGGAGGAATACCAGGACGCGCTGTTCGTGGTGGCCAAAATGATAAGTATCGATAAGGAGACGGATGGGATCGACAACGAACAGATCTGTTTCATCCTGCGCAAAGGCATGGTGATCTCCGTGCAGGAACGTCCCGGGGATGTTCTGGACCCCATTCGCGAACGCATCCGGAATGACATGGGAAGAGTTCGACGTGCCGGTGCGGACTACCTGCTCTATGCCTTGCTGGACGTGATCGTGGACCAGTACTTCGTGGTGGTGGAATCCTTGGGAAAGCGGATCGAACAATTGGAACGCAAAGTGCTGGTGACACCGGGGAACGAGGACCTGGTGACGATCCAGGAACTGCGCAGCAACCTGATCCACGTGAACCGCGTGGTGACGCCCACAAGGGAACTTGCCGGACGCCTGAACTCGTTGCAAAGCCCCCTCATCGAAAAACCCACCCGGCGCTACATCAACGACCTGCAGGACCACACTGTCTATATCGCCGAGACCATCGCCACCTTCAGGGAGATGCTCGCCAGCCTGGAGAACACTTACCATGCCGGGCAGAACGCACGGATGACCCAGGTGATGAAACTGCTGACCATCATCAGCACCATTTTCATCCCGCTCACCTTCATTGTTGGCGTGTACGGCATGAACTTCGACAACATGCCCGAGCTGCGCTGGAAATACGGCTACTTCATGGTGATGGGCGTCATGACCGTGCTGGCCCTGCTGATGCTGCTCTGGTTCCGCCGGAAGCGCTGGTTATAGGGCAGTTGGGCCTGTTACATTATTTCGCCGCCGAACGGCCCGTGCGGAAGCTCCCGACATCTACTTTTGCATCCGTTCGCCAGACCATGCACTTGCCACCCGCCGACATCCTCTTCGGTGGCTTCCCCGAAGCCTCGGTCCCTTGCGTGCCATCCCGCGCCTTTCGATGACGCGTGCCGCCGCATACCTCCGGGCCTTGGCCATTGACGCTCCAACGCCCGCACCGTTCTCGGTATCCGGCCTTCCTTTAACGACCACCCCACCTTCCCCTTCAGGCCTGCATGCCCGATGAAGACCCGTTACATCGACCTGATCGAACAGACCTTCGACTTTCCGAAGGATGAATTCGCCATTGACGACGACAAGCTCGTTTGGAACGGATTGCGGCTAATGGACATCCTGGAGAAGCACGGCACACCGCTGCGCATCACCTACCTGCCCAAGATCGGCGAGAAGATAGACCTGGCCCGTGCCAGCTTTGCCAAGGCCATCAAGGACCACGGATACACCGGCAGCTACGAGTACTTCTACTGCACCAAGAGCAACCACTTCAGCTATATCATCGACAAGGTACTGGACAAAGGCGTGAACCTGGAGACCAGCAGCGCCTACGACCTGGAGATGATCGAACTGCTGATCGAGCGGGGACGGATCACCAAGGATGCCACCATCCTCTGCAACGGGTTCAAGGACGAGCGCTACATCAAGGGCATCGGCAAATTGGCGAACCGCGGGTACAACATCGTGCCCATCATCGACAACATGGCCGAGATCTATGCTCTGGACGAGGTGATCGAAGGCCCGTGCGACATCGGCATCCGGATCGCTGCCGAGGAAGCGCCCAAGTTCGAGTTCTACACCAGCCGCCTTGGCATCGGATACAAGGACATCATCCCGTTCTACATGCGGAACATCAGCAAGCAGAAGAAATTCCGCTTGAAACTGATGCACTTCTTCATCAATACAGGGATCACCGACACTGCTTACTACTGGAACGAGCTGACCAAGTGCGTGAACGTGTACTGCGACCTATGGAAGCTGTGCCGCACGCTTGACACGCTGGACATTGGTGGTGGTCTCCCGATCAAGAACAGCCTCAACTTCAGCTTCGACCTGGACTATATGATCGGCGAGATCGTTGGCCGGATCAAGGACATCTGCGAGGAGAACCGCGTGCAGGAGCCCAACATCTTCAGCGAGTTCGGCAGCTTCACCGTGAGCGATAGCGGCGCCACATTCTTCAGCATCATCCACCAGAAGAAGCAGAACGAAAAGGAGCGCTGGAACATGATCGACGGCAGCTTTATGACCACCCTACCGGACACGTGGGCCATCAGCAAGCGCTTCATCATGCTGCCCGTGAACAACTGGCACGATGAGTATGAGCGCGTCTTCCTTGGCGGAATGACCTGCGACAGCGACGATTACTACAACAGCGAGCAGCACATCAACGCCATCTACCTGCCCAAGTTCCACGAGGACCGCAAGCAGTACATCGGCTACTTCAACACCGGCGCCTATCAGGACACCTTGGGTGGCTTCGGCGGCATACAGCATTGCCTGATCCCCAAGCCCAAACACGTGTTGATCGACCGGGAGCCAGATGGGACATTGGTGGACACCGTGTTCGCCGAGACGCAGAGCGCCGAACGGATGTTGCAACTGCTGGGCTACCTGCCCATGCCTGAGCCGGTAAGCAAGTGAACAGGACCTTCTGACCGGCTTGGGGGCCAAGCACGGAAGGCGCTTCCTCGAAGACATTTTCCCGGCACCTGACCGGGCACGATCCGCAATTCATACCCCGCTTCTATATTTCGCCCCGAAACACTGAGATGAGCAACGCACGTCCCCTCTCGGCATTCATGGAAAAGCACTACCTGCACTTCAATGCAGCAGCGCTCGTGGATGCCGCCAAAGGCTATAAGGCCCACCTGGCCCAAGGCCGCAAAATGATGGTCACCCTGGCCGGTGCCATGAGCACTGCCGAGCTTGGCAAGATCCTCGCTGAGATGATCCGTCAGGGCAAGGTGGATATCATCAGCTGTACAGGTGCAAACCTGGAAGAGGACGTGATGAACCTGGTGGCGCACGACCACTACGAACGCGTACCCCACTACCGCGACCTTACACCGCAGCAGGAGCGCGACCTGCTGGACCGCGGCATGAACCGGGTGACCGATACCTGCATTCCCGAGCACGAGGCTTTCCGTCGCTTGGAGAAGCACGTGGTGGACCTCTGGACCGCCGATGATAAAAGCGGAAACCGTCGCTTCCCGCACGAGTATTTCTATGAGATGATCCGTAGCGGTGTGCTCCAACAGTACTACCAGATCGACCCGAAGGACAGTTGGATGGTGGCTGCCGCCGAGCGCAACCTGCCTATCATCTGCCCCGGATGGGAGGACAGCACCCTGGGCAACATCTTCGCCGGCCACTGCATCAGCGGCGATTGCAAGCCCGGTATGATGAAGAGCGGCATCGAGTACATGATGTTCCTGGCCGAGTGGTACACCAACAACTGCGGCACCGACGGTATCGGGTTCTTCCAGATCGGTGGTGGTATCGCGGGCGATTTCCCCATCTGCGTGGTGCCCATGCTGCACCAGGACCTGCAGCGCGACAACATCCCCTTCTGGAGCTACTTCTGCCAGATCAGCGACAGCACCACCAGCTATGGCAGCTACAGTGGTGCCGTGCCTAATGAAAAGATCACCTGGGGAAAACTGGACATCGACACCCCGAAGTACATCATCGAAAGTGATGCTACTATTGTGGCACCTTTGATCTTCGCTTACGTCCTCGATATGTGAACCCATGCAGCGCCTGATCCGTTCCTTCAACACGCTGACCGATGCCCTCAAGGAGACCTTGCAGGAGCAATACCCCGATGGCATCGACAGCACCCACATCAAGACCATCCCCACGGCAAAAGGGGATATCCTTCGTGTGATCGAACTGCGCACACCCGATGCGCTCTACCTCATCAAGATCAACCCCGAGAGCCGGGCAGAGATCGAAGAATTCCTTGACCAAGAGGAAGGTGGTGCCGTGGGCGAGGGCGAGGACCTGGACAGCGGCGAACTGGAGACCGGTGACGACGGCGGCGAAGAAGAAGAGACCAGCGACGACGATGCCGGTGATGATGATGGCGACGACGAGGATGCCGGCGACGAGGGAGATGCCGGTGACGAGGACGACGACTGACCGACACTAACCAGCACCTGCTGATAACGCATGAACGGCCTGCCTCCTTCCCGAGGCAGGCCGTTCTAATTTGGACTCGACCAGCACCATACGGACCATGAACGGCACCTTCCACCTGGCCTTCGCCACCACCGACCTCAAACGCCTCAAGGCCTTTTACGGCAAATTCCTTGGCTGCAAGGAAGGCCGCAGCGCGGACACCTGGGTGGACTATGACTTCTTCGGGCACCAGCTCACCATCCAGGAGGTGCCCAAGCTGATCAAGACCGCGCGGATCTACAACCCGAAGAGCAATATCCCCAGCGACCACTGGGGCATTGTGTTGAGCATGGCCGATTGGAAGAAGCTGCGCGACAAGCTGAAGAAAGTGGGGCACCCGTTCTTCATCGAACCACGAACCGTAATGAAAGGCGAGGTGGGCGAACAGATGAGCCTCTTCATTGAGGATCCCGATGGGCATGCGATCGAGTTCAAGGCATTCCCCGATCCGGAGAACGTGTTCAGGAAGCAATGACAGCGCGCACATCCATCCTTCTCTGGTGTGCCGGAGCGGTGCTACTTGCGCTATCCACGTTCCTCGCGCATTGGCATCTTCCATTTATCAGCATTGTCCGTCTCTCTGGGATCGCGTTGGAAGCGCTCGGCATGGTGATCACGGTCGCCAAGCTCCTCCGATACCCTGGTGCCCGCACCTTTCTTGAGCATTGATCATGAAAGCCAGGGGCGTTTTGCTCACTTGGGCTGTCATTTCCGTAGGCATCCCGCTGACCATATCGATCGGATACGCATTCGACCTGCCCTACCTACCACCGCAAGCCCATACTGCGATGTATATCACAATTGTGCGGGCCTTTCTCCTATGTGTATTGGCCAAGAAGGTCTTCGACCATAGACCTTTTGCAGCATTCTTGAACAGTTGACGTGTTAAGCGAGACCGGTCATGGCATGCTGCTCAGATCATCGGCAAACCACGAATACGCCTGCGCCAAAAGCCCTGTTCATTTTCGTAGCGGCCATCGACCTCACCATTCATTGTTCTTCGGGATCGATGAACAGGACCCGAACCTATAGGCAACGGTACCCGGTGCAAGGGCACTGATGAATTCAATACATAAGCTGGTCAGCATGATGACCAGTGACTGAGGTCGGTACAACTGCTGCATTAATCGCGGCATCAAGCCGAGAGCCCGAAGCCGACCGGCTCAATAGGTGCGCATGGCCACCAATTCGCCCTGCTCATCGAACGACTCGCCACGCTGGATAAGGCCGTTGCTGTAACTAAGCCTACCCACCACCATATTGGCGTGGTTACGGAACACCCACACTCCTTGCCGCTCGCCTTGGCAGAAACTGGCCTGTGTCAGCAGCACACCCGTATCGGTATACTGCCGCCAAACGCCATCACGTCTGCCGTTCAGGAAACATCCCATCTCCTTTACGCGGCCGTTCTCGTGATAGGTAATGAAGTGCTCGCGGGCACCTTCGCTGTAGCGCGTTGCCTTCAGCGTACCGTCGGGCCAACGTTCCTGGGCAATGATCTCCTGCCCTTGAGCAGCCTGGACCAGGAGCAGGATGAGGGAGATGAACAAAAGGCGCATGGCGAACGCTTTGGGTTCTGATACGCCCAAATGTACCACAATGTTCACTCGGAGTTAACATAGATCTAACATTGATCCATGCACCGTCGGCTGTTGATGGCATTACTCCTACGGACGCCTCTTCCAGGCACCTGCTCAGAAGGACAGCCTGCCCTGCTGCTCCATGGCCAGCCGTAACTGCCCAACCTCCTTGCGGAGCTCCACCACGCTGCGGGCCAGATCATCGCGGCTCATGTTGGGCTCGGGCAGTTCGGCACTGATGAAGTGAACGAATTTCCAGACCTCCAGCACGTTGGTCACAGGCACCTCGTAAGGGGAATAGAGCGGGTTGGTACTACAGAGGAGCAGCGTGCCCTTCTCCTTCAGTTGGTTGTAGGCCACCTTGAACACGATGCCATCATCCTTGGTGACCACGATGTAGGGCTGGCCATCGCGAATGGTCTGCCAGTTCTGCACATACTCACCAGTGACCCATGACCCATCGGCAACGGGCGGCATGCTGTCGCCACTGATCTGGAAGGTGCGGTACTTGCGATCCTTGGCCAGGAAGGGCATCTGGAAGGTGGGCAGAATGCTGATATACTCGGGATCCGCGTAGCCCAGCGCGTAGCCGGCCTTCGCCTTCTCGGGCACCAGTTCCACGTTCTCGCGGTCCTCCTTGTCAACCGTGGTGGCCAATACCCGCAGGCGCCGTCCGCTGAGGTCGATGTCTCCCCCGCGCTCCAGGATGCCGAGCTGGCTTTCGCTGAGGGCCGTGAGGTCGTCCTTGAGCAGCTTGTCGATGCTCACCTTGAAGTATTCGCTCATACGCACCAGCAGTTCGAACGCGGGTTCGGCGGTGCCGTTCTCGTAGCCGCTGTAGCTGGAGCGCTTCACATCGAGCGCAATGGCGGTTTCCTCCTGGGAGCGGCCACGGCGCTGGCGCAGGAGCTTGAGGTTGGATCCGAAGACGAGGCTTGCCATGGTGAAGGAGTGTCTTATTACCGTTGAATGACTGTCTTATGCTGCGTGGCGATCAAGCCTCGGCTGGCTTGAAGCCGACCGCGCCTTCTGGAAGGCGCAGTACGATCGCCAAGGTTTCCATCATGATAGTGATCAGTTATCCGACGGACAAATGTAATGACTAAATTGTCGGATGCAAGATGATGGATAATTTGTCAACACGGAACTGTTGGCCGGACGGCAAGCCCGCGCCCGGGATGGGAGCGGCAGCTTGCCGCAGGCGGGCCGCTGGTGCCGCGCCAGCGAGGAGGCGACCGGAGGAAGCCACCGCAGCAGCTGCGGCACCCGGCACGGCAAGGCAACTACAGCGGACAGCCCGAACAGGCGCCCTGAGAACATGCACAACACCCAATAGACGCACCTGTAACGTTGACGCACTGCGTCGACCTGACCAATGACCAGCGATCGCACCATCCTGCATCTCGATCTGAACACCTTCTTCGTAAGCGTGGAACGCCTGCGCGAACCGAAGCTGAACGGCAGGCCCGTGCTGATCGGCAGCGACAGCGACCGCGGCGTGGTGGCGAGCTGCAGCTACGAGGCACGCACTTTCGGTGTTCGCAGTGCCATGCCCATGAAAATGGCCAAGCAGCTATGTCCCGATGCGATCATCCTGCGCGGCGACAGTGGCGCGTACCTGAAGAAGAGCGATGAGGTAACGGAGATCATCCGCGCCAGCGTGCCGCTGTTCGAGAAGAGCAGCGTGGACGAATTCTATGTGGACCTGAGCGGCACCGACAAGT
>CAZQFG010000035.1:0-20687 GCA_964592515.1 uncultured Chryseobacterium sp.
GTGTGCCAGGTAGTTGTTCACATCGATGTTCGCGAGGTCCTTGCTCAGGTAGGTCTGCTCGTGCACCAGGGCCATGGCGCTCACGCGGTTCACGCACTCGTTGAAGAGCTCGGTGGTGCGCGCATCGTTCACCTGGTCCATCTGGAAGCGGATCAGGCTCTTCACGATCTGGAGGTTGTTCTTCACCCGGTGGTGGATCTCCTTGATCATCACCTCCTTCTCCTCCTTGCTCAACATGGTCTCGCGCAGCTCGCGGTTGGTGCGCTCCAGGTTGGTCTTGGCCACATGCAGTTGTTCGGTGCGCAGGCGGCTCTCGTGCAGCAAGCGGTTGCTCATTCCGGCCAACCACGCGATCAGCACGGCCATCAGGCAGGCGGTGATCAGGAGCACCTGTGCCTCGTTCCAGCGGTCGGAGAGCGTGCCGGTATAAAGGAGCAGTCCACGTTCCTGGATGCCGCGTGAGATGCGGTCCACCACTTTCTGCGATCGTTGCAGCATGATCTGGAACACGGCCTCGGTGTTCCGGCCTTCGCTCCAGGCGCCCTGTTGGGCCATGGCCTGCTGGTGGAGGGAGTCGGCCAACTGTAGGGTGTTACCCAGGGCTTGTGGCAGATCGGTCATGCCAGCCACTTCGGGGTATTGGGTCTGGAGCCGTTCCATGCGGTCCAGCACATGGTCATATTGGTCGGGCCAGCGGTATTGGCGCACGCTCACATCCACCCGGTGGATCAATCCCAGCTCATGGATGTCGTCGTTCAGCTTGGCCAGTTCGTCCAGCAGGCGCAGTTCGTGGGCAATACGTTGCTGGAGGGAGCGTGCTTGGGAAATGAGCACCACACCGTAGGCAATGAAGCCGAAAGCAAGCAGGGCCGCCAGAAAGGGCCACTTGCGCATGGAGGAGCGTAGGAAGGGTCGCATGGATACGGCCGTTCTACGCAGGAAACACGTTCCGGTTGCAGTGGGCTACGGAGCGCTGCCCGCACGCATGCGGCCCTCGAAGGCCCTGAGCAAGGCCGTTACGCGTGCGTCAGACTGGGCCGTCAGCTCATCATGCAGGCGTTTGGCGTTGGACCGGCTCATACCCCGCACATGGTCCACGGCGCCTTCGCCTTTTTTCAGCAGGCCCAAATGGATACCCCCTTGGGCGGTGTTGCGGTTGCCGGTGTGCGTCAATTCGCTCACCACAACGCGACATTCACCAGCGTTCGTGCGGATCACCACCCTGTACTGCACCACGCCCATGGTCTCTTCGCGCCCAACGAGCATTTCCGAACGGAAGTTGAACCGGGCGGTGCCCTCGATCAGGCCGTCACTGCGGTCGCTGCGCAGCAGTTTGGCCCCTGGTTCGCGCCCGAAGGTCCAGGTCCAAGCCTCGTTCGCCTTGTCGTAAAGCTGAACGCCATTGAGCGCCAGACCGATGGACCTGTCATAGGTGATGGCCGTGGCCGTCTGCGGCGCCTGCACCCAAGCGCCACAGAGTAGCGCGGGTATAAGCAGGAGCAGGGAGCGCAGGTAGGGTGTCACGGTGCGAAAGTTAGGGCGCAGGCCACCGTTAACGATGGCGTTACTTTTGACCCGCTATACCAATAACGATACCAAATGGCAACAAGCAATTCCGGTTCCCATGCCGTGAAAGTGGGCGTGTTCTACGATGGAGGCTATTTTACCCATGTAAGCAACTATTACAACTATGTGCATACGCACCGCCGTCGTCTGCATATCGGCGGCCTGCACGACTTTATCCGGCACATGGTGGCCGAGCGGGAGGGTACCCGCCCCAACCTGGCCCACATCATTGATGCACATTTCTTCCGGGGGCGTTTCAGTGCACGCGATGCCAACGAGAAACCGAACCAGTTGTATTACGACCGGGTGTTCGATGATGTGCTGATGTACAACAACGTGCAGACCCATTACCTGCCTGTAAAGGACCTCATGGGCCGCAAGCGGGAGAAGGGGATCGATGTGCTGATGGCCTTGGAGACCTACGAGCTTTGCATGCTGAAGCGCTATGATGTGGTGGTGCTGGTGGCCAGCGATGGCGACCACGTGCCGTTGGTGCGCAAGCTTCACGCACTGGGCTGCAAGACCATGCTGCTGGGTTGGGATTTCGAGTTCACCGACCAGGAGACCGGCGATGTGCAGACCACCAAGACGAGCACCGACCTGTGGAACGAGGTGAGTTACCCGTTGCCCATGCACGACCTGATCGATGAAGGCCTTAAGGACGATGATGAGATCGTGCGGGACATGTTCGTTGTGCGTGATACCACGCGCGACAGCGAGGCCGAAGGTGCCGAACGAGCTCCAGTGACCTTGGTCGATGAGGAGCGCCGCCGCAGCACGGTGATGAGCCTGATGAACGGCTATGGCTTCATCCGATTCCCGGATAACAATCTGTTCTTCCGGTATGATGATCTGCAGGATGTGACCTTCGATCAGCTGCGCGTGAACGACGAGGTGGAGTTCAATGTGGCCGTGAACAACAAGGGCCAGCGCGTGGCCCGTGATGTGCGCCAGGTCGTTGCCGACTACTGAGCCGAAGCCAGTGGAATACGAAGTGTGAAGGTGCTGCCCTTGCCGGGGCCATCGCTCTGTGCGGATAGCTCACCTCCGTGTGCTGTTGCCCATTGCCTTGCACGGCCCAAGGTGCTCCGTCCCTGCGATTCACCATTGGTACTGTGGCTCTCAAGCCAGGCGTAGCGTACGAAGACCTGCTGAAGGTCATCGGGCGTAAGACCTGCGCCATGATCGCGGATGGAGAGCACGGCCATGTCGCCTTGGCGTTCCAGCGCGACATGGATCATGGTGCCCGTTCCCGAGAACTTGGATGCATTGGTGAGCAGGGCGTTCACCAGTTCGTTCAACCAATGGACATCGCCGTTCACGATGACATCTGGGTGAACCGAGGCTTCAACGGTCTGCTGTTTGCGCTCCAGCCGGTGGCTGATCCCAGCAATGGCCTTGGTGGTCAGTTCGCCAAGGTCGATCGGTGTTCGTGTGACGATGGTGATGCCACGTTCCACGCCAAGGTCATCCAGCAGTTCCTCGGTGCTGCGCATGGCCTTGAAGTACTGTTGTTCGCCGAAGGTGATCAGTTCATCCGCATCATCGGCCCCGACAGCTTTGAATTGCTGGAGCACCTGTTGGATGGCCGCAAGACGGTTCCGCAGGTCGTGCGCGAAATGGTGCAGCCGGTCCGCCTGTGTGGGGTCGGCCTTGGTCGGTCGGTCGGCCATGGCGGGTCAGTTCGCGTCGCGTGCGAAACGCTGTAGCATGTCCTCCAGGCTGTCCGAGTTGATGGGCTTGGGCAGGTACTGGCAGCCCTTCAGGCCACGAATGGTCTCAATGATCTCCGGCTTGGTGCTGGCGGTAAGGAAGATGATGGGAATGGGGTCGGTGGCGTGGATCTCCTGCGCCAGTTCCAGTCCGTTCTTCTCACCCTTCAGGTAAATGTCCATGATGATGAGGTCGGGGCGTTCGTTGCGCAACAGGTCCTCGGCCTCGGCCGAACTGCGTGCGGTGCCGATCACCTCGAAGCCCATTCGCTCCAACTGAAGTCGGTATCCGAAGGAGATGATGGTCTCGTCTTCGATGATAAGGATCTTGCTCATGTTCGCTTGGGGTGGTGGGTTCAGAGCCCGCGCGCTTTGGTGTGGTCTTTCAATACTCGTTCGAAGCTATCAACGCTCAAGGCCTTTTCGACATAGCCGATCACGGAATTGAAGCTGAGCGCTCGTTCCAGATCGCTGGGCCTGTTGCTGCTGCTGAACATGATCACGGAGGTGACGTCGTTCGGAAGCAACTTCTCGGCCTCGCAGGTGGCCAGGAACTCGAAGCCGTTCACGGCCGGCATGTTGATGTCCACGAACATGATGTCCGGCAGATCCTCGCCCTTGCGCATGTATGCAAGCGCCATCTCCGCCGAAGTGAAGCAGGTGAGCCTGCCGGTGAAGCCCGCCTTCTTCAGGACCAACCGGGTGACGAAGTTGCAATCGTCCTCGTCATCCACCAGAAGGATGTGCCCGATCGCCTGTGCGGTCAATGTGTTGTGGTGCATCATGCAGCCGCTGCAACGCAGTTCAGGGGTCCAAGGTTTCGGGACGATCGAACCTTCCGTGGGCATCCGTGTACGGCAGCACAGTTCCCAAGCCCATGCTGCTTCAACGTGCCTTCGGTCCAGCCATCGCCTTTCTTCAGCGCGATGCCCGTCACTTCCAGGTCCTGTTCCTGGCCGGCTTTCTGCTGTATGGTATTCTTGCCTTGGGCTGGGATGCCGAATGGCCGCGCTACGCCATCCTTATCGGCACCGCGCTCAGCGTGCAGTCGCTGTTCATCCGTTTGAAGGGTGTTCCCTGGTCTTCGTTGAAGAGCGCGCTGATCACCGGTCTGGGCATGAGCCTGTTGCTGAAGGCCGGTTCACCTTGGACACTTGCGTTGGGCGCTGCGGTGGCCATCGCCAGCAAATTCCTGGTGCGCTGGGATGGCAAGCACATCTTCAATCCGGGGAACCTGGGCATCGCTGCGGCCGTGCTGCTCACGGGAGATGCATGGGTGAGCCCGGGGCAGTGGGGCAGTGGGGCCATGTTGGTCTTTCTGGTAGGTGCAGCTGGTGGAATGGTGGTACTGCGTGTGGGCCGCATTGATACCAGCCTGGCCTTCCTCGGCACCTTCGCCCTCCTCGAACTGCTGCGCACGGTGCTCTTTCTGGGCTGGGGCATGGACGTATGGCTGCACCGGCTCACCAACGGTTCACTGCTGCTGTTCACCTTCTTCATGATCACCGATCCCATGACCACGCCGCGGTCGCAGGGTGCACGCATTTACTGGAGCATGGGTGTGGCGCTGCTGGCATTCGCACTGTCGTGGAAGTACTGGATCAACGCCACGCCCATTTGGGCCCTGCTCATCCTTTGTGCCATCAACCCCTTGCTCGATCATTTTCGAAAGGGTACCGTCTTCCAGTGGACCGCCACACCGCCCACCATCACTCCATTACGAACGAACTGAACCCCATGACCATGCGCTACCTGTTCCTGTTCCTTGTTGCACTGCTCGCCCAGCGCTCCAGTGCGTTCTGCGGTTTCTATGTGGCCCGCGCCGATGCCACGCTCTTCAATGATCGCAGTGAGGTGATCCTCGTGCGCGATGGCCAACGCACCATCGTTACCATGAGCAACGATTTCCAAGGCGATGTGAAGGATTTCGCCATGGTGGTGCCGGTACCGGTGGTACTGCGCCAACAGGACATCCGTATCGTTGAACGCAGGGTCTTCAGCATGCTCGATGCCTACAGTTCGCCGCGACTGGTGGAGTATCACGACGAGAACCCGTGCTACCCACAAATGCTCTACGATGCGGTTGAGGAGGAATCCACCATGAGGGTGCCGACAGCGAACACATCACGCATGAAGGCCGAGGCCAAGGACCTGGGAGTGACCATTGAGGCACAATATGCCGTAGGCGAGTATGACATCCTTATCCTCAGCGCCACCGAGAGCACGGGCCTCAAGCAATGGCTCATCCAGAACGGATACCGCATTCCCGATAGCGCCCATGAGGTCCTCGATCCCTACATCCGCAGCAACCTCAAGTTCTTCGTGGTGAAGGTGGATGTGTCGCGCCTGCAGCTCACCGGTTCCAACCTGCTGCGCCCCATCCAGATCCGTTACGACAGCCACAAGTTCATGCTGCCGATCCGCTTGGGCATGGCCAACAGCAAGGGCTCACAGGACATGGTGGTGTATGCCTTCACGCGCACCGGCCGTGTGGAGTGCGTGAACTACCGCACGGTAAAGGTGCCCACTGACCGCAACATACCCTTGTTCGTGAAGCAGAAGTTCGGTCCGTTCTACAAGGACCTGTTCGCACGGGCGCATCGCCGCGAAGGCCGCAATGTGGTCTTCCTGGAGTATGCGTGGAACGTGACCCCTTCGTTCGGGGGAATGAAGTGCGACCCCTGTGTGGGACCTCCGCCCATGCCGCGTGAGTTCGCTGAGGCCGGTGTGGACTGGGGTGGTCCCAATGGCGGCGGCGGTCAGGTCTTCTTTACGCGCATGCACGTGCGCTATGGCCGCGAGAAGTTCCCGCAGGACCTGGTTTTCCAAGTAACACCCAATACCGAGCACTTCCAGGCGCGCTATGTGCTGACGAACCCGGCCACGGGCGACCTGAGCTGTGCCAGCGGGCAGGATTACCTGGAGGAGTTGTACTACCGCCGTCACCGCGAGCTCGATGAACTGAACGCGCTTACTGGCTGGGACATCACCAAGCGGCAGGGCTACCTGAAGGAGGTGGGGGACCGCCTTCCACCAGAACGCAGGAACGGTCTGCCTGTATTGAGCCTTCCTCTCGGCCCTGGTGATGGTGGCGGCAATGGGCCTGATGGCCCGGGCACACAATGGCCGTTCGCGTTGGGTGCGCTGCTTTTCGCGCTGCTGCTGATCTACCGGTTGCGCAACGCCGTGTCACAACGCTGATGGCGGTCACCGCAGTGTTCTGTCCAACTGGGCGAGACCTTCGGGCGTTCCCAGCAGGTACAGGATATCGTCCGTAAGGATGCGCACACTGCCGCTCACGTTCGTGATGTATCGACCATCGCGCCGAATGGCGAGCACGGTGACGCCGAAGCGCTCGCGGATGCCCGCATCGCCAATGGTGTTGCCCACCACCTTGCCTCGGCCGAGCGTCACCGGAAGTGTCACGATCTCCATGTCCTGCGGCGGTAGCTCCATCTCCTTGCTGGTGCGTGGGCGGTTCACCACGCGGCCGGTCATTTGGCCATAGTGGTCGCTTCGGCAGGTGGCCACCAGTTCCTTGATGCGGTCCTCGGGGACCAGGTAGCGACGCAGCAGCCGATGGAAGATCTGGATGCTGGTCTCGAACTCCTCGGGGATCACTTCGTGTGCGCCCACTTCGAACAGGCCCTGTCCTTCGCGTACATAACGAATGCGTGCGATGATGTGGGTGGTTGAACTATGCGCCCGCACGTTCGCCACGATGCGTTTTGCTGCCGGTGCATCGCTGACAGCCACCACCACCACACGGGCGCGCTCCACGTGGGCGGTCTCCAGAAGGTGAGCATTTGCCGCATCTCCGACCAGGGTCTTCAGTCCGAGGGCCTGGGCCTTTTTGGCGAGGTCGGGGTCCTCTTCAATGATCAGGCATTGAATGCCTGAGTTGATGGCGGCACTGGCCACGTTGCGCCCGGTGAGCCCGTACCCGATGATGACCACATGGTCGCGCAGTTGCTTACCCAGGCTGCGTTCCTGTTCCTTGCGCACTTTCACCAAGCTGTTCATCCGGCGCGCCACGCCCTTCGGCACGAACTGAAGGAAGGCCCGGCGAACGATGGTGTCGGCATATTCGAGCATGAACGGTGTGGCGCCCATGCTGAGGATGGCCACTCCGAGGAACAACTGATAGTGTTCGCGGGAGAGGAGGCCGTTCTCCAGCCCAGGGATGGCGAGGATGAAACCGAATTCGCCGAGCTGGAAGAGCGCCAGACCGCTCATCAATGCGGTACGCAGGGGATAGCGTAACACCCACACGGCGATCATCGCGGCGCCCACTTTCAAAAGCGTCATGACCAGCGTGAGGCCGACGATGAGGAAGGGGTGCTCAAAGAACTGTCCAAGGTCCACCAGCATACCGATGCTCACGAAGAAGAAGCTCATGAACAGTTCGTGGAAGGGCAGCACGATACCGGTGGCATGATAGGCGTGATCCGTCTCGCTGATGATGAGGCCCGCGAAGAAGGCCCCAAGCGCGAGCGAAAGTCCGAGCGCCTGCGTGGCGAAGGCCGCCGCGAAGCAGATCACCACGATGGTGATGATGAACAGCTCGTTGCCCTTGCCCTTTATGGCCTGGCGCAACAAACGCGGCACGATGAAGCGACCACTGATGAACACGGCGACCAGCAGCAGGAGCATTTTGCCGAGCAGCCACAGCAGGTCCGAGGTGATGTCCTCGCTCTGGCCGGCAAGCATGGGCGTCACCAACATCATGGGCACCACGATGATGTCCTGGAAGATGAGGATGGCGGTGGCCACACGGCCATGCGGGGCATCCATTTTCCCTTGCTCCTGCAACAAGCGCAGTACGATGGCGGTGCTGGATAGGGTCACCAGGAAACCGATGAAGACGGCCGAACCCGTGTTCATGCCGAAGAGGTGGAGCACCCCGCCCACAACGGCAATGGTCAGTCCGGCCTGAAGCATCCCCCCGATGAACACGGTGCGCCCTAGGGAGGCCAGCTTCTTCAGGCTGAACTCCATGCCGATCACAAAGAGCAGGAACACCACACCGATCTCGGCCATGGCCTCCACTTCCTTGACCTCCTTTACCCAGCCAAGGCCGTGCGGACCTGCGATCATGCCGGTGAGGATGAAGCCCAGGATGCCCGGCAATTTGAACCGGCGGAACAACAAGAGGATCCCCGCGGCGAGGCCGAGAATGACGATCAGTTCACCGAACAGGGGGAAATGCATGGGTCACTTCTTGAAGACCAACCAGACCGCGATCACCAACAGGATGCCGGCCAGTGCATGGTTCCAGCGAAGGGTCTCGTGCCTGAAGGCGATCAACGTAAAGATCGTGAACATCACCAGCGTGATCACCTCCTGCAGGACCTTGAGCTGCACCAGCGTGAACGGACCGCCGTGCTCGTTGTGTCCGATACGGTTGGCCGGCACTTGCAGCACGTATTCGAAGAAGGCCATGCCCCAGCTGAGCAGGATGATGCTGAACAGTCCCAAGCCCTTGGACCATTCAAAGTCCTTGAAACGCAAGTGACCGTACCAGGCCAGCGTCATGAAGGCATTGGACAGGATCAACAGGCCGATGGTCCAGAGCACTTTCATGTGGAATGGATGGATGCCGCGAAGGTCGGGACCATGGGACAGGCATGCGGCGATCGACCTGACCTGCGCTCCACACTACCTTGTTGATCGGCGCCGCGCCCTCGTTCGCGCTCATGGCGCCATGCCCGAACTACCTTGGCGCACATGTTCGAGCATCGAAGGCTTCCACTGATCACCACCAGGGCATTCGCGTGGCGCCAGTTGAAGTTCCTGGCCGTTGCGTTGGTGATCGTATCGCTATCGCTCGGGGTCGGGGTGTGGGGCTACATGCGGCTCGCGGGCTTGGATTTTCCTGATGCCTTCCTCAATGCCTCCATGATCCTGGGCGGCATGGGCCCTGTGGGCGATCTGCCCACGGATGCAGCCAAGTTCTTCGCGTCGTTCTATGCGCTTTACAGCGGCATTGCATTGCTTACCACCGTGGCCGTTCTCCTGGCGCCGCTTGTGCACCGCATGCTGCACGCCTTGCACGTGGAAGAGGAGGAGGGTGGCGCCGAATAAGCCCAGCTGGCCTCACTTCGACCTGTTCTCCTTGGTCTCGGTCCAGGTCCGGTACCGTGCGGTGATCGACGGTCTGTCCGGTTCCACCTCGCGCAACGGCTCACACGCCTTCAGCGTGGCGTGCAATTCCGCGGGAAGCTGTTGGTAGAGCTTGGTGCCTTCGGTCTTCCACGCGAGCATCTCATCGGTCACCTCCTTTACTACACGGGCCGGATTGCCAACGATGACCTTGCGGGCCTCCCAGATGCTGTCGGCAGGCAAAAAGGCGAGCGCGCCAACGATGCAGCCATCACCAAGCACCACATTATCCATCAGTACGGCGTTCATGCCCACCAGGCAGTTGCGTCCCACGTGCGCACCATGGATGATGGCACCATGCCCGATGTGGGCCCCTTCTTCCAACCGCACGGTAACCCCGGGGAACATGTGGATGGTGCAGTTCTCCTGAACGTTACAGCCGTTCGAAACGATGATCTCGCCCCAATCGCCCCGCAGGGCCGCACCCGGACCAATGTAGACATCGCGGCCAATGATCACGTTGCCCGTTACCACCGCCTGCGGATGCACATAGGCTGAAGGGTCCACCACTGGTCGATATCCGTTGAATTCGTAGTACATGGGAGGACTGATAGGGAGCAAATTAACTGGCCAGGGCCCCATTTCGGGAAGATCGCCTATGTTAACACTGCGTTAAGTCTGCCATTGCCCAAGTTGACCGATCAATGGCCCGGATACATTTGGCCGCCGAAATCGTTCCCCATGTCACTGGAAAGCATCCTCAAGATCTTCAAGCCGCGCGACCGCGTGTTCTTCTACCACTTCGAGGCTTCGGCCGCCAATGTGCTGAAGATGTCGGAGGACCTGATCCTCATCATGAACACCGAGCCGGGTGCGCAACGCACGGCCATGTTGGAGCGGTTGGAGATCGCCGAGAACGCCAACGACGACCTCACGCACACGATCTTCACAGACCTGGCTCGCAACTTCATCACGCCCATTGATCGGGAGGATATCCACTACCTGGCCACCAGCTTGGACGATGTGGCGGATTTCATCCTTGCTTCCGCCAAGAACCTGGAGCTGTTCGGCATTGGCAAGCCCGATGAGACCTGCCGCGAGCTGGCTCGCTTGGTGAACGAAGGTGCCAAGATCGTTCAGATGGCCGTTCAGGGACTGCGCACCATGCATAAGGCCAACGCGCACAACGAGTTCGTGGTGCAGATCAACAGCATGGAGAACCAGGCCGACGAAGTATACGACCGTGCTATCCAGCAATTGTTCGCGACTGAAAAGGACGCGATCCAGCTCATCAAGATGCGCGACCTGTACAGCACCCTGGAGCTGGCCACGGACAAGTGCGAGGATGTGGGCAACGTGCTGGAGTCCATCATGTTGAAGTACGCCTGAGCGCATGACACTGCTCATCGTCATCATCGCTCTGGCGTTGATATTCGACTATATCAACGGGTTCCACGACGCGGCCAACTCGATCGCCACGATCGTGAGCACCAAGGTGCTTACACCGGTGCAGGCCGTGATCTGGGCGGCGGCGTTCAATTTCATCGCCTACTTCATCTTCAGCGACCACCATGTGGCCAATACCGTGGCCAAAACGGTACACGAGGAGTTCATCACCCTGCGGGTGGTGCTGGCCGGCCTTTTAGCCGCTATAACTTGGAACTTGCTCACTTGGTGGTACGGGATCCCCAGTAGCTCGTCGCACACCCTGATCGGTGGTTTCGCAGGAGCCGCGCTTGCAGGTGCCGGCTTTGATCTGGATAGTGTCAACCTTCAGAAGATCGGGTTGGTGGCCGCCTTCATCCTGCTGGCACCCATGGTCGGTATGATCATCTCCATCTTCATCACCTTGGTCACGCTTGTGCAGCGTCTCTGGTTGCGGCTGTTGATCATCGCGGTGGCCACGGCCATCACTTCACTGTACATCCTGAAGAACAATGACCTGCGCATTGCCATGGTGTTGTTCTCGTTGGTGTTCATGCTCACCTATGCGGTGGATATGACGAAACTGCCCAGCGCCCTGCGCACGGCGAACATCTACAAGAAGCTACAGCTCCTCAGCTCCGCTGCGTTCAGCATCGGTCACGGAGGCAACGATGCACAGAAGGTCATGGGTATCATTATGGTGGCCATGGTGGCCAGTGGCGAGGCCACGGACCTGGAGGCCATGCCTACGTGGGTGCCGCTGGCCTGCTACACGGCCATTGGCCTGGGTACGCTAAGCGGAGGCTGGAAGATCGTCAAGACCATGGGCACGCGCATCACCAAGGTGACCCCGCTGGAAGGTGTTTGCGCTGAAAGCGCCGGTGCCATGACCTTGTACATGACCGAACAGATGGGCATCCCAGTGAGCACCACGCACACCATCACGGGTTCCATCATCGGTGTGGGTCTTACAAAGCGCATCAGTGCAGTACGCTGGGGTGTTACTGTACGCCTGCTCTGGGCTTGGATCCTCACCATTCCGGTAAGCGCGCTACTGGCGGCTTTCGCGTGGTGGGTCTGTGGCCTGTTCGGCCTGTAGGAGCTGTTCTCGCGCTGGAAGCCCCTTCGTGTCATCGTTCCATTGGGGGCATCTTTGCGACCGCGCTACCTTGGTGCGCCGAACTGGATCGTCCATGTCCATCATCCTCAATGACGCCGGTCTGCACCGGCAACTGCTGCCGCTCACCTTTACCCGTCCCGTAGGTCAGCTTAGGCCGGGCATCCTACGTTTGGGCGAGGGGTGGTACGTGCGCAGCGGACTGCCCGTGGGCTACCGCACCGAAGCCTATCTGGCGCCTGCCTTTCCCATGCCTGTGGGTGAGGTACAGTTCGAGGTCGATGGCGGTCTGTTCCCTACGGATGACCTCGTAGCGGCCGTGATGGACCTCAGGTCCGGCCAGGCCTTGGTGCAGGATGGGCGGATGCTCGCATGCTGCACGGAAGGCGGAGCTGCACCAGCAGTATCAGACTGGCTCTCGCCGCCCACCTACCTCACGGCGGTACCGTTCGCTGGTGAGGTGATCAGGTTCGAACGTCCGTGGCACATGTTCCAGCACTGCGGAAAGGCCATTGCACACGACTTCCAGTTGCTCACCGAAGGGCGGCGCTCGCAACCACTTAGCGTCCTCAATACCGTGGTGGGCGATCCCGACCTCATCTTTCTGGAAGAAGGTGCCGTGGTGGAGGCAAGCATCCTGAACACCAAGGGCGGTCCCATTTACATCGGTAAGAACGCCGAGGTGATGGAAGGCTGCATCATCCGCGGGCCGATGGTGTTGGGCGAACATGCCCAATTGAAGATGGGAGCAAAGGTCTATGGCCCTTCCGCTTTTGGCCCCGAATGCCGCGTGGGTGGCGAGGTGAACAACAGCGTGATCCTGGGCTTCAGCAACAAAGGCCACGATGGCTTTTTGGGCAACAGCGTGTTGGGCGAGTGGTGCAACCTGGGCGCCGATACCAATAACAGCAACCTGAAGAACACGTACGGCAACGTGAAGGTGTTCAGCTATGCCGAAGGCCGCGATGTGGACACGGGCCTGCAGTTCTGCGGCCTCATCATGGGCGATCATGCCAAGAGCGGCATCAACACCATGTTCAATACGGGAACGGTGGTGGGGGTGGCTGCCAATGTGTTCGGCAGTGGCTTCCCGCCTAAGCATATACCCTCGTTCTCGTGGGGCGGTGCCGAAGGTCTTTCACATCACGACCCGGGCCGCGCCTTGGTCACAGCCCGGCGGGTGATGGAGCGCCGAGGGGTGCATATGAACACTGCCGAAGAGAGCGTTCTACACACGGTGGCCGCGACCGAACGCCAGCGCTTGGAGCCGGGAGCCTGACCATCTGTCAGCCCGTTCCGCACGGCACGAAGCTTGGTCCACAGGCTGCCACCTCTGTTGATATCCTTCCAAGGATAGCCTTGTTGGGCAGCGGTATCTTTACAACTGACATCCTGACCTTCCTTGTCGATGAACGACATCCTGCATACTGACAGTCTTTTCAGCTCTGAGCAACTCGAGAACGAGACCGAACTGATCCCCCTGATCACGGCCGAGGACGAAGAGCAGATGAACGCGGAAAGCACTCCGCCAGAGCTGCCCATTCTGCCGCTACGCAACACCGTGCTGTTCCCCGGTGTGGTCATCCCCATCACCGTGGGCCGCGACCGCAGCATCCGCCTGATCCAGGAGGTGTATCGCGGAAACCGCACCCTTGGCGTTGTGAGCCAGAAGGACGGCCAGATCGAGGAGCCCAACGCCGAGGACCTCAACCGCGTGGGCACCATTGCCACCATCATCCGCATGTTGCGCATGCCCGATGGCAGCACCACGGCCATCATCCAGGGTAAGAAGCGCTTCGAGATCACCGAGATGATCCGCACCGAACCCTACTTCACGGCCCGCGTGAAGGAGTTCGAAGAGGTGCGTCCTGCCAAGAACGATAAATCGTTCGATGCGCTGGTGAGCTCCCTCAAGGACATGGCCCTGGAGATCATCAAGCAAAGCCCCAACATCCCCACCGAGGCCCAGTTCGCGCTGAAGAACATCGACAGCCCGAGCTTCCTGGTGAACTTCATCAGCAGCAACATGAACGCCGAGGTGGCCGAGAAGCAGAAGATGCTCGAGGTGGCCGATCTGCGTGAACGTGCATCACTGCTCCTGGCCCACCTCACCAAGGAGCTGCAGATGCTGCAGATGAAGAACGAGATCCAGAGCAAGGTGCGCACCGAGGTGGACCGCCAGCAGCGTGAGTACTTCCTGCACCAGCAGATGAAGACCATCCAGGACGAGCTGGGCGGCAATCCAATCGAGCAGGAGATCGAGGAGATGCGCGTGAAGGCCGCCAAGAAGAAGTGGACGAAGAAGGTGGAGGAGGTCTTCAACAAGGAAGTGCTGAAGCTGCAGCGCATGAACCCGGCCGGTGCGGAGTTCAGTGTGCAGCACAACTATGTGCAACTGCTGTTGGAACTGCCTTGGGGCGAATACAGCACCGACGATTTCGACCTGAAGAAAGCCCAGAAGATCCTGGACCGCGATCATTTCGGGCTGGAGAAAGTGAAGGAGCGTATCATCGAGCACCTCGCCGTACTGAAGCTGAAGGGCGACATGAAAGCGCCTATCATTTGCCTCTATGGCCCGCCGGGCGTGGGGAAGACCAGCTTGGGCAAGAGCATGGCCGAGGCGCTTGGGCGGAAGTACGTGCGCATGAGCCTGGGTGGATTGCACGACGAGGCCGAGATCCGCGGACACCGCAAGACCTACATCGGTGCCATGCCGGGCCGCCTGATCCAGAGCCTGAAGAAGGCGGGCACCAGCAACCCGCTCTTTGTGCTCGACGAGATCGACAAGGTGACGCGCAGTAATCAAGGCGATCCCGCCAGCGCGTTGCTCGAAGTGCTGGATCCCGAGCAGAACAACGCCTTCCACGACAACTTCGTGGAAGTGGAGTACGACCTGAGCCGCGTGATGTTCGTGGCCACGGCCAACAGCCTCAGTACCATCCATCCGGCCCTCCGCGACCGTATGGAGATCATCGAGGTGAACGGTTACACGCAGGAAGAGAAGATCGAGATCGCCAAGCGGCACCTGCTGCCGAAGCAGTTCTCCGAGAACGGCATCAAACCGAAGCAGCTAAAGCTCGGCGCCGGTCTGTTGGAGGCGATCATTGATCAGTACACCGACGAGAGCGGCGTGCGCACACTGGAGAAGCGAATTGCCAAACTGGTGCGGTTCCGCGCCAAGCAGATCGCCCTTAAGCAGAAGCACAGCGTCACCATCACCACCGAGGACCTGGTGAAGATCTTCGGGCCCAGTCATGCCCGAGACAAGTACCAGGGCAACGATGTGGCCGGTGTGGTCACGGGCCTGGCCTGGACCCCCACCGGCGGCGATATCCTCTTCATCGAGACCAGCATTACCAAGGGTGAGGGCAAGCTCACGCTCACGGGTAACCTGGGCGATGTGATGAAGGAGAGCGCCGTGATCGCGCTGGAGTACCTGAAAGCTCACAGCGAGATCATCGGTATCGATGCCGATGTGTTCAAGCGTTGGAACGTGCACGTGCATGTGCCCGAAGGCGCAACCCCCAAGGATGGTCCCAGCGCGGGCATTGCCATGCTCACCAGTATCGCCAGTGCCTTCACGCAACAAAAGGTGCGCAAGTTCACGGCCATGACCGGCGAGATCACCCTACGCGGTCGCGTGTTGCCCGTGGGCGGCATCAAGGAAAAGATCCTTGCGGCCAAACGTGCCGGCATCAAGGAGATCATCCTCAGCGCCGACAATCGCAAGGACATTGAGGACATTGATGCACGTTACACCAAGGGCATGCGCTTCACCTATGTGAGCGAGATGATCGAGGTGGTGAAGCACGCCCTGCTGAAGGAGAAGGTGGAGAACGCGCTGAAAGTGGCTTGATCATACGGTCAATGGTAGGGGCCTTGGTTGCATCGCACTCCGCCCTGTTGCGGAACGCGACCATGATCTGTGCGTTTGAATAGGTTGACCCCTCGCGAACTGAGCAGGCCCATGGATCCCCGGTCCCTCTCCATTTCGGACTACACCTACGACCTGCCGAACGATCGGATCGCGCAGGAGCCCTTGACCCAGCGCGATTCCAGCCGTCTGCTCCATTACCGTGATGGAGGCATTGAGGACCATCGGTTCAAGGAACTTCCGGACCTGCTGCCGTCGGGCGCCTTGTTGGTGCTGAACAACACCCGTGTGGTGAACGCGCGCTTGTTCTTCCAAAGGTCCACTGGTGCTCGCATCGAAGTGCTATGCTTGGAACCGGCAGAGGTGCAGCCTGTTGAAGCAGCGTTCGCCCAGAAAGCCTCCTGCACGTGGAACGGCTTCGTGGGCAACGCCAAGCGCTGGAAGGAAGGCGAGGTGCTTGAGCTGCATGCCCTGATGACCATGCCCGGCGATGACGACCACACCTCCGCCTCACCGGTAAGGCTGCAGGCTGAACGCGATGGTGACGAACGCGTGCGGTTCAGCTGGCAACCACAGGAGCTCACGTTCGCAGAAGTGTTGGACAGGGTGGGCCATGTGCCCTTGCCTCCCTACATGAAGCGCCCGGACGAAGCCGCGGACAAGGAGCGTTACAACACCGTATTCGCCAAGCACGAAGGGTCGGTGGCGGCCCCAACGGCCAGTCTGCACTTTTCACCGGAAGTGCTTGCCGCGTTGGATGCCAAGGGGATCGACCGTGCCGAGGTGACCCTGCACGTTGGTGCGGGTACGTTCCTTCCCGTGAAGAGCGATCGCATGGCCGACCATGCCATGCACGGCGAGCAGGTGCGTGTGCCCCTGGCATCGCTTGAGCGCATCAGGGACCAGATGGGGAAGGGCCCGATCGTTGCGGTGGGCACCACGGCCCTGCGCACGTTGGAGAGTGTCTATTGGCATGGCGTTATGCTGTTGCAAGGCCGGGCCGGTGACGAAATGGCCATCGGGCAATGGGAACCCTACGGCCATGGGGCGGCGGAACTCCCGGATGCGCGCATGGCACTCCAGGCCGTTGTTCAGCAACTGAAGGAAAGGTCCGAACGGCTCCTGATTGGTCGTACCGAGCTGTTGATCGCCCCAGGCTATGATGTCCGCATGGCCGATGCCTTGGTCACCAATTTCCACCAGCCACAGAGCACGCTGCTCCTGTTGGTAGCCGCGTTCATCGGTCCCGATTGGCGGCGTGCTTACCAGTATGCACTGGAACATGGCTACCGGTTCCTGAGCTATGGCGACGGATCGTTGCTGTGGAAACGCACCTGAACACGGTCCATCGCACAAGCACCCGGTCCAAGCGTTCATACAATACCCGAGCCCTATATTCGTTCCCTCCGCGTATGCGTCGATCCCTACCCCTCATTCTGGGCCTGCTCGTAGCACCCGCCA
Organism: uncultured Chryseobacterium sp.; assembly: GCA_964592515.1. Lineage (GTDB taxonomy): Bacteria > Bacteroidota > Bacteroidia > Flavobacteriales_F > PHOS-HE28 > PHOS-HE28. The sequence continues at coordinate 17,258 of CAZQFG010000035.1, forward strand.
TGTTCGGCCAATTGGGCGGCCAGTCCGCTTTCCGGGTGCTCGATATCCCCAGCTCGGCCCGTAGTGCTGCCCTCGGTGGCAACTACATCGCCGTCATGGACAACGATATCAACCTGGGCTTCTTCAACCCGGCCTTGTTGAACCGCGAAATGGGCCGCCAGGTCGCCTTCAGTTACCTGCCCTATTACGAGGGCATCGGCATCGGCTACGCGGGATACGGCCACCACTTCGATAGCATCAATACCACCTTCTCCGGAAGCATTCACTACATCGATTACGGCACCTTCCGCCGAACGGATGAATCGGGTAACGACCTGGGCGAGTTCAAGGCCGGAGAGTATGTCTTCCAAGTGGGCGGTGCGCATCCCATCGACAGCTTGTTCAGCATTGGGGCCAACATGAAGTTCCTCACCAGCAACCTGGACACCTACAATTCCACGGCGTGGGCCATGGACATTGGTGGTGTGTTCGTGAAGCGAAAGCTGGGCCTCACCGTAGCGGGTCTGCTGCGCAACATCGGCTACCAGACATCCACCTATACTACCCAACGCGAGAAGCTGCCTTTCCAAGTGCAGTTGGGCGTCACGTACAAGTTCAAGCATGCGCCCTTCCGTTTGGGCCTCATGATGGAACAGCTTCAGCAGTGGGACCTTTCCTATGTGGACCCCAACGCCGTGCAGCAGATCGACCAGTCCACAGGACAGCCCATTGAGGACAAGGTGACCACGGGTGAGAAGCTCATCCTGCATCTGGTTCCAAGCGCGGAGATCATGCTGAGCAAGAACTTCATGATCCGGGTGGCCTACAACTTCCGTCGCCGCCAGGAAATGGTGCTGCCCGACAAGCCGGCCGCCACGGGCCTCAGCTTCGGTCTGGGCTTCAAGGTGAGCAAGCTGCATCTGAGCTACGGCTACTCGCAGCTCAATCTGGCGGGCATTTCCAACACGTTCACGCTGGCTGTTCGCTTTGCCGACCTGAAGAAAGAGTGAGCGCCGCCAAGGGCTGAAGGGGCCAACGCTCTTGCCTACCTTCGCCGCTCGTGAACCGGATCACCATCGCCATCGACGGGTTCTCCTCCTGCGGGAAGAGCACCCTGGCCAAGCAACTGGCCGGGCACCTCGGGTATACCTACATCGATAGCGGCGCCATGTACCGGGCCGTGGCCTTGTACGTGATCGAGAACGGGCTCGTACACGACGGAAAGCTTGATCGCGAAGGACTGCTTGCCGTGCTCGATGGTCTGGATATCCGCTTCGAGCATGACCCCATGACCAACAAGAGCGTGACCACGCTCAACGGTCGCAATGTGGAGAAGGAGATCCGGGGCATGGAAGTAAGCCGGTATGTGACCTTGGTGAGCCCGGTGCCTGAAGTGCGCGCCAAATTGGTGCGGTTACAACAGGCCTTCGGGCGAGAAAGAGGGGTGGTGATGGACGGCAGGGACATCGGCACGGTGGTGTTCCCCGATGCAGAGGTGAAGCTCTACATGACCGCCCGGCCCGACATTCGTGCCAAGCGCCGCTACCACGAACTGAAGTTGAAGGGCGTTGAAGTGGACTATGCCAGCGTGCTGGAGAACATCGAGCGACGCGATGAGGACGATACCACCCGCGCCGCCGATCCCTTGATCAAGGCCCCCGATGCCGTGGAGATCGATAACAGCGACATCACCGCCGAGGAGCAGTTCGTAAAAGCGCTGGACATCGTGGTGGATGTGCTGGCCCAGGTGGGGCAGGAGTGAGGGTTCACCCCAGCAGCCCCCGCCGCCACACCTCCTCGAACTTCTCCTTCAGTACGGCGATCAGCTCAGGTTGCATGAAGTCGTAGATGTCCTCGATGTAAAGGCACACGATCGGCCTTTTCTCGTACTACAGCGGAAAGCGCTCGCGGATCTTGTTCCGGTGCTCATTTCGGGCTTGACCCGGAATCTCACCACGATCGCATCGGCCCATTCCAGGTGCCATTCCTCCAGCACTACGTTGGCGGTGCGGTCAGTGCCAGCGGAGTCCACCTCAAAGCGCTCGTCGTTCTCGTAGATCTTGTGCGCCGTGGCTGAGCGCATCCGGTTCACGGTGCAGATGAAGAGGACCTTCACGCTTGAGTGGCTGGCAACTTAATTGCAAGTACAATTGATCAGCATGAGATCAATGACCAACTGACACGGGTTCCCATCTCGGTCAAATCCTAGATAGGCAGGAAATCTGCCGTCGCCATTTGTGCTGAAAGCAACAAAGTCCTTGGTGACCTTGATGCCATCAGTCCAGAGCTGATCAAGTTCCAGGTCCTCTATACGCGTCTTCTTGCTTTGGTCATAGAGAATCGCGGAACCAGCATCGACACTGAATCCCACGAAGTTCTCAGAATGGACACTGACGGTGTCCATGATCGCCTTGTTGGAGGATGCGAACTTCCATGAAACGGGGGGCAGTTCATTGAATCGCACACGCATCAATGCGTTGATTGCAAACTTCGGATCTTGAGGATGCCTGACCTTGACCACCTCAACATCGTAATCACCAGCGGGAACCTTCTGTGCACAAGGTTGGAGGTGCGGAAGTAACACTTGGTCACCTATGGCAAATGATCCTGAGGTGATATGAAGTTGTCCTACCGTGCTTTTAGTTGCGGCGGTAAGGCCAGTCCATTCAGTGGTTAACGTATCCGAGCCGAACGCTATCTGATAAATGTCAAAGCAGTTTGGGACTTTAGTCGTGTCAACAGAAGGTGATGATGCTAGTCCTGATGTCGATGGTACTGAATTTCCTTCACAACCCATAAGGAAGGCACTGAGTAAAGCGAAGAAGTACCTTGTCTTTGAGCGCTTCATACTATCATTCCCTCCACCACCTCCACCGGATCCTTCACACCTGCCACCATCGAGAGCACCTTCAGCATCACCTTGTCCAGCAGGGTATCCGGACAGCTGGCACCGCTGGTGAGGATGATGGTGAGCGGGCGCTTCGCGGGTAGCCAGCCTTCCGTGCTCTCCAGCTTGTGCGCCGGGTAGTTGAAGTGCTGGATGGTGTTCGCGCTCAGGATCTCGCCCTCGTCCTTGATGAAGTAGGTGGGGAACTTGTGCTCCAGCAGTTCCACCAGGTGGCTGGTGTTGCTGCTGTTGTAGCCGCCCACGACCAGCGCCAGGTCGGCCTCGGCCTTCAGCAGTTCGTTGGTGGCGTCCTGGTTGTCGTTGGTAGCGTAGCAGAGCGTGTCGCGCGTGTCGGCGAAATGCTGCTTCAGGTCGGCCTCGCCGTGCTTGGCGATCATCACCTGTTTCAAGTGGTCGGCGATGGCCTGCGTTTCGGTGGCCAGCATGGTGGTCTGGTTCACCACGCCAATGCGCGAAAGGTCCTTGGCGGGATCGAAGCCCGGCGTGCACCGCGTACCGAACAGCTCGTGGAAGCGCGCGGCGGGCAGTTCACCCGTGATGATG
>CAZQFG010000036.1:0-20378 GCA_964592515.1 uncultured Chryseobacterium sp.
TGGGAGGGCAACACGTTCACCATCTCCAACCTGGGCATGTTCGGTATCGAGGAGTTCACGGCCATCATCAACCCGCCCGATGCGTGCATCCTGGCGGTAGGTGGCATCGTGGAGAAACCCGTGGTGCGCGGTGGCCAGATCGTGCCCGGCCACACCATGAAGGTGACCTTGAGCTGCGACCACCGCGTGGTGGACGGCGCCACGGGGGCGGCCTTCCTCAACACCTTCAAGCAGTTGCTGGAGGAGCCGGCGCTGTTGCTGGGGTTGGGCGCGATCTGAGGCGCTAACGTCGTTCAGTCGGTTGCCTATCTTGACCGACCATGGCCGCCGACCGCCCCACCATCCGCTATTCCACCGAAGGCCTCTCGCGGCCCGAAGTGATCGTTCTGTTGTTCCAAGCGTTCCGCGCGTTGAACTGGGGCGTGGAGCACCTGCACCCTATGCGGGTGGTGGCCAAAACGCCTTCAACCGGCTTCGCGAAAGGGGAGGATGTGGTGATCGAGTTCGATGAGACCGGCCTCACGGCCTTGAGCAAACCATCGGAGTGGAGCCCCTTTGCCAAGAAGAAGCGTCATCAGGTGAACCTTGACAAACTCATCGAGGCCTTCGCCCTGGCGCGCGTTTCCACCACGCCCGAAGTGATGGCCGCAGAGCTGAAGGAACTGGAAGAGAGCGGTGTGATGCAACTGGATGCCAGCACGGCCCACGCCAACGAGTTCCATTGGAAGGACATCGGTTCCGTCTTCATCCCGCGCCGCGACTTCTTCGCCACGCCCTTGCTACTTGACATCAGCGTGCTCGTGTACATCGGAATGGTGGCCACGGGTGTGCACTTCATGTCGCCCACCGGCGAGGACCTGCTCACCTGGGGTGGCAACTACCGTGCGGTCACCATGTCTGGCGAGTGGTGGCGCCTGCTCACCTGCTGCTTCGTGCACATCGGCGTGATCCACCTGCTCTTCAACATGTATGCACTGCTGATGGTGGGCCTGCAATTGGAGCCGCTGCTCGGCAGCAAGCGTGTGCTGATGCTGTATGTGATCACGGGTGTTTTCGCCAGTCTGGCCAGCCTGTGGTGGCACGACAACACCGTGAGCGCCGGCGCTTCGGGGGCCATTTTCGGGCTGTATGGGGTGTTCCTTGCGCTGCTCACCACGGACCTGTTGCACAAGGAGACCCGCCAGCAATTGCTCTCCAGCATTGGCGTGTTCGTGGTGTACAACCTGATCTACGGAATGAAGGGCGGTGTGGACAATGCTGCGCACATCGGCGGGTTGGTGAGCGGCGTGGTGATGGGCTTTGCGCTCTATCCCGCCCTGCGCAAGCCCGAAGCGGCCGGGCTGCAATGGGCCTCCATGGCCGCTCCTGCGGTGTTGCTGGCGTTGGCCGGTGGTTGGGCCGTGAGCACCTTGCCTGCGGACGACCATGTGTTCGAGACCCGCATGACCGACTTCGCGCGCATGGAGGAGGAAGGACTGGCGATGTTCCGTCTGGGCGATGAGGGGACCGTGGAACAGCAGCTCGTTCTTCTGGATGAGCGCAGTGCACCGGCCTGGGATAGTGCGGTGGCCCTGTTGGAGGGTACGCTCACGCTGGAGCTTTCATCCGACGTGGCGTATCGCCGTGACCGCCTGCTGGACTATGCACGAGAGCGGGCGCTGAGCACCGGCCTAATACGCCGTTCGCTCACCACACCGAGCGCCGAATTGGACAGTGCCGTGCAACAGAGCTTCGCACGCATCGATTCCATGTTCACCGAGATGCAGTAGTGCGCACGCACAGGACACAGGCCCTCCTCCGTTCTGCGCACACCAAACACCCATAAAGCGATCATGCGCCTCACCACGTTGTGCTTCCTTCTGCTCGCTCTGATCCTCTCTTCCTGCGGTGGAAGTAGGGATGCGAGCACGGCCTATTCCAACACCCGCTACCTGACCGACGGCAAGGCGCAATACGCTCCCGGCGAGCGCGTGGTGCAATACGCGGCCACGCTGGAACTGAAAGTGAAGGAGGCCGACAGCACCAACGTGCATCTGCGGGCCATCGCTGAGAAGCATCAGGGCTACGTGGTCTCGTTGGCCGATGGGCGTTCGGTGATCCGTGTGAAACAACCCGAACTGGCAGCGGCCGTGGATGAGGTGGCCGCACTGGGCAAGTTGCGGAGCAAGGCCTTCAAGGGCGAGGATGTCACCGAGCAGTACGTGGACCTTACGGCGCGCTTGGAGAACGCCCGTCGCGCCCGCGAGCGTTACCTGCAATTGCTGCAACAGGCCGAGAACGTGCAGGCCGCACTGGCGGTGGAAAAGGAGCTGGAGCGGGTGAACGGCGACATCGAATCGTTCGAGGGCAAGTTGAACAAACTGACCCACCTCGCCGACATGGCCACCATCACCGTGCAGTTGCAGGAAAAGGAGAAGCTCGGTCCGCTGGGCTATGTGTTCGTGGGCCTGTGGAAGGGCGTACGCTGGCTCTTCGTGCGCGGTGAGTGATCCCGTTCGCCGAACAGCAGCTGCAGGCGATGCACCGCGTCGGTCCGTAGTGCGAGAAGTCGTTGGTCCAGAGCAGCGAGCAATTCGCTCCGTTGTTCCGGATTCTTGCGCATTTCCTGCAAGCTGGAGCGCAACACCAGTTCATCATGCCAGGTACCAAGTTGTCCCAGCACCTTCCCAAGACCGGTGGGTTCAGGCACACCGGGGTCCAGTAGTTCGTGGATGTGGCGCACGTGCTTCAGGTGCTTGCGGACCTTGTGCAAGTGCAGGTGCGCATCGGCAGCCCGTGTAAGGCCCGTGGCCCTATCAAGCGCTCCTTTCACGTAATTCCTCGCGGCGGCGCGCAGGTCGTTCATCGTGCGACCCTGAAGCACACGCAAGGCATGCAGCTCCAAGCGTTGGAAGTCCTCCGGCCGGATGCGCTCCAGTGATCGCCGAAGTTCCTTGGTAAGGCGCTCCTCCTGCTTTCGCAGATGGGCAAGTCCGATGGTATGCGCGTCCGCAGGAACGGTCCGCAGGTCGTTCAGCCGTGCACAGTTCACCTGCACCTCGCGCAATGCACCTGCTGCCCTGAACAGGTCTTTGCTGCGGCGCACGGCCCCTTTCGGTGGTGGGGTCTCGCTGTCCAAGTACTCCAGGAAGCGCAGGAGCGACCGCGTCTTCTTCATGCGTACACGCAGCCGGTGCAGGCCTTCGGTGTCGGTGCGCAGGCGTGTTCGCTCCAATGCGCTGCAATAGCGCTGAAGCGTGCTGATGGCCGTGTTGCGCAGCTCCATACCACTGCCCAAGCTACGAGCGCAGGCGTCCGCCGCACATGACGGATATCGCCTCCGCCGGGACCGCTGTACTTTCGGCCGGTGCCGAGCGTGTTGGATACACCCATCGAGTTCCTCAAGGGCGTTGGTCCCCAGCGGGGCGAGCTCCTGCGCAAGGACCTGAACATCGGCACCTACGGCGATCTGCTCCAGCACTTCCCGTTCCGCTATGTGGACCGCAGTGTGTTCCATCGCGTGCGCGAGATCAATGAGGAGCTGAACCAGGTGCAGCTGCGCGGCGTGATCGGCCCCCTGAAGATGTTGGGCGAGAAGCAGGGCAGGCGCCTCACGGTCCAGTTCACCGATGCCACCGGGTCCATCGAGCTCGTGTGGTTCAAGGGCATCCGCTGGCTGCAGACCTCGCTGAAGCCCGGACAGGAGTACGTGGTCTTCGGCAAGCCCACGGTGTTCAACGGTCGCTTCAACCTGGCACACCCCGAACTGGAACTGGCCGCCACCTGGGACCAGGGCCTTGATGTGGCCTTGCAGCCCGTGTACAGCACCACCGAGAAACTCTCTGCACGTGGGCTCACGAGCAGGGCCATCTGGAAATTGCAGAAGGCATTACTGCCAACGGTAATGGGCCAGCTGCCCGAAACGCTCAGCCGTGAACTGCTCGATCTGGTGAGCGGCGTGGGCCGTGAAGAGGCCTTCCGCCAGGTACACGCCCCGCAGGACCGCACCAAGCTCGATGCGGCCGTTCGTCGCCTCAAGTTCGAGGAGCTCTTCTTCATTCAACTGCAACTGCTCAAGCAGAAGCTGCTGTTGCAGCAAAGCCTGCGTGGCAACGTGTTCACGCAGGTGGGCGAGCACTTCAACCGGTTCTACCACCATCACCTGCCCTTCGCCCTCACTGGCGCGCAGAAACGCGTGGTGAAGGAGATCCGCAAGGACATGGGGACCGGCCGCCAGATGAACCGCCTGGTGCAGGGCGATGTGGGCAGCGGGAAGACCGTGGTGTCGCTGCTCAGCATGCTCATCGCGTTGGACAATGGGTTCCAGGCCGCACTGATGGCGCCCACCGAGATCCTCGCGCAGCAGCACTTCCATTCCATCAGCCGCATGCTGGAGGGCATGCCCGTGGTGGTGCGCCTGCTCACGGGCAGCACGCGCTCGGCCGAACGGCGTAGCATCCTCACCGCGCTACAGGCGGGCGAGGTGCACATCGTGGTGGGTACGCACGCCCTGTTGGAGGACCGCGTGCAATTCCGGCAGTTGGGTCTTGTGGTCATCGATGAGCAGCACCGCTTCGGTGTGGCACAGCGCGCACGCCTTTGGGCCAAGAGCGACGTGCCACCGCATGTGCTGGTGATGACCGCCACGCCCATCCCGCGTACACTGGCCATGACGCTGTACGGCGATCTGGACAACAGCGTGATCGACGAGCTACCGCCGGGCCGCAAGCCCATCCGTACGGTACACCGTTTCGATTCGGCACGCAACGCGGTGTTCGGGTTCATGGAAGAGGAGATGGCGAAAGGGCGACAGGTCTATGTGGTGTACCCGCTCATCGAGGAGAGCGAGAAGAGCGATCTCAAGGACCTGAATGATGGCTTCGAGAGCATGGTGCGCCGCTTCCCGCTGCCCAAGTACGCCGTGAGCATTGTGCACGGCCGCATGGACCAGGCCACCAAGGACTACGAGATGGCGCGGTTCAAGAAGGGCGAAACGAACATCCTGGTGGCCACTACGGTGATCGAGGTGGGCGTGGATGTGCCCAATGCCAGCGTGATGGTGATCGAGAACGCTGAACGCTTCGGTCTATCGCAGTTGCACCAGTTGCGCGGACGTGTAGGTCGCGGTGCTGAGCAAAGCTTCTGCATCCTGATGACCGGCGACAAGCTCGGCAACGATGCCCGCGCCCGCATCGAGACCATGGTGCGCACCAATGATGGCTTCGAGATCGCCGAGACCGACCTGCGGCTGCGGGGCCCCGGCGACCTGATGGGCACGCAGCAGAGCGGATTGCCCCAGCTGCACATCGCCGATCTGGTCGAGGACAGTGCCCTGTTGCAACAAGCGCGTCAGGCCGCCATGCGCCTGCTCGATACCGACCCCGGGCTCGCCGAACCGCGCCACGCGCCCATTGCACAGGCCCTTCGCGAACAGTTGAAGGGCCAGGCCGTGTGGGGCCGCATCAGCTGATCGCGTGTTCAGGTGGTCAGCGCCGCACGTCGCCGGATCTCCTCGGGGTCCAGCACATGGGCCAGGCAACCACCGGCAATGAGTATCTGTGCAAGTCCATAGGTCAGCATCACCATCCACTCGGCGCCATCCAACGGACGCACGAAGCGGTTGAAGGCGAGCAGGCTGTCACTGGCAATAAAGAGGAAGGCGCCGGCCACCACGGCGAAGAAGCTGCGCGGAAAGGTGCGCCCGAATCGGAACGCGGCCGCAATGCCCATCAGGCTGATGGCGATGGCGTACACGATGATGGGGATCATGATGCCGTCATCCACCGAAGGCACGATTCGTCCTGCGAAGAAGTATCCGTAAGCCGCGATCAGCACCGAGAGCACGATGGACGGCCAGGGGAAGGGCCCGCCCGGCACATCGGCCACGTTGTGCGCGAAGGCCATCGTGTAGCACAGTTGCGCGATCAGAAAGGCCGCCAGCCCGATGAGGAAGTTGAACTGGTCCACGTGCTGGAACATTAGGGCGATGTCGCCGATCCACGAGAAGAACAAGCCTGCCTGCACCAACAGCGTGAACCGGTCGCCCACGCGGCGGCTGTGGAAGTAGAACCAACTGCTCAGTACCAGCATCAGCAGGGGCTTGCACAGGTACACGAGCCACTGCATGCCGAGCGAGCCGCCCAAAATGGTGCCGAGCAGGGCCAGCCCGTACACCACGCCGTTCAAGGGTGTGTTCTTCCGAATGTCCATATATGGGGGCGCGACGAATGTTCGCCGTACCGGAGCGCGGGCAAGTTAATCAGCGCGTGTTACCGTGCTGTTCACGGGTGCAGACGCCATTGCTCGTTGCGCGTTCCACAACAGCGCCCATGAACCCAGTGTTACCAAGGCGTTCATTGAGATCGTTGAAACGCCGGGCAGCAGGTCGGTGCTCACCCAGAGCAGCAGCGACAGTGCCGCAATACGCAGTACCTCCGCGCCCGTGGCCCAGCGACGGCCCTCCATCAGCAGGCCCATGTTCATCACCCACACCACGATCAGCGCGGCGGTGGCCCACTGGCGGGTGGCGCCCAGGTCGCCCTGGCGGAACAGGAAGAAGGTGGTGACCACCAGCAGCAGCGTGAACTGCACGGCCACATAGCCGCCCACGGCCGCCGGCACCCGCGTGTCGAACTTGCGGTAGGTGCGGCGGTCCTTGCCCACGGGCCCCGCGTAGCCGCCCAGGTAGGCCGGCCGCCAGCCCGGTGGTTTGATGAACACGCGCAGCTTGTCGCCCCAGGTGCGGGCCTGCGAGGCCAGCCGGAACAGGTCGCCCCAGTAGTGGAAGTTGGCCGTGAGCGGGTCCCAGCGTGACAGCGGCGTGGTGATGCCGTACACCGGCTCCTCCTCCTCGCGCTGGAAGGTGCCGAAGAGCTTGTCCCACACGATCAATGTCCCGGCGTGGTTGCGGTCGATGTACTTCGGGTCGCTGCCGTGGTGCACGCGGTGGTGGCTCGGCGTGTTGAACAGCCACTCGAACGGCCCCATGTTCCCGATCGCTTTGGTGTGGATCCAGAACTGGTACAGCGTGTTGAAGGCGCCCACCGTCACGATCACCACCGGGTGGATGCCCAGCACCGCCATGGGCAGGTAGAACCACCAGCTGAACAGACCCTGCCACCAGCTCTGGCGCAACGCCACGCTCAGGTTGTACTCCTCGCTCTGGTGGTGCACGATGTGCGCCGCCCACAGGAAGTTGATCTCGTGGCTCAGCCGGTGGAACCAGTAATAGAGCAGGTCCACCAGTAGGAAGGCCACGATCCACGTCAGCACGCTGCGCTCCAGGGTGAAGAGGCGCGCGTGGTCGTAGGTCCAGAGGTAGGCGGCGAAGATGAGCGTCTTGGAAAAAGCCCCCACCACCTGCGAACCGATCCCGCAGCCCAGGTTGGCCACGAAGTCGTTGAAGCGGTACACCTTCCGGTGGGTGTATGCGCTCCACGCCAGCTCCGCGCCCATCAGCACGAAGAAGAGGGGGATGGCCAAGGCGATGTAGTCCATGGGTGGAGCGAAATTACGGGGCGGGTGGGGCGCTTCTTATCGTCTTCCTGCCCTCCGCACCCGCAAAGTATCTTCGCCGTCCGCAATTTCATGCTTCATGCGCATCTCCTGGAACTGGCTCACGCACTACGTTGAACCCGGCCTCACGCCCCAGCAGGCGGCAGCCATCCTCACCAGCACCGGGTTGGAGTGCGAGAGCGTAGAGCTTCACGAGCCCATCAAGGGCATGCTGGCCGGCGTGGTGGTGGGCCATGTGCTGGAGTGCCGCAAGCACCCCGATGCCGACCGCCTCAGCGTAACGCTGGTGGACCTGGGCAGCGGCGAGCCCGTGCAGATCGTGTGCGGCGCCCCCAACGTGGCGGCCGGGCAGAAGGTGCTGGTGGCCACCGTGGGCGCCAACCTGTGCATGACCGACGGCACCTGCATCATCATCAAGAAGAGCAAGATCCGCGGGCAGGAGAGCCACGGCATGATCTGCGCCGAGGACGAACTGGGCCTGGGCCAGAGCCACGATGGCATCCTGGTGCTGGACCCTTCCGCCGCAGTGGGCACGCCCGCCGCGCAGCACCTGGGCCTGCACAGCGACCACGTGCTGGAGATCGGCCTCACGCCCAACCGCACCGATGCCCTGGGCCATGTGGGCGTGGCGCGCGACCTCATCGCCGCCCTCAACCACCGCACCGGCGCCACCCTGGAACTGAAGCTGCCCGATGTGTCGGCCTTTGCGCAGGACGACGAGGCACGCGCCGTGCCCGTGGAGGTGCAGGACGCCAAGGCCTGTCCGCGCTACGCGGGCCTCACGCTCACCGGCATCCGCGTGGGCCCCTCGCCGAAGTGGCTGCAGGACCGCCTCACGGCCATCGGCCTGAAGCCCATCAACAACGTGGTGGACGTGACCAACTACGTGCAGCACGAGCTGGGGCAGCCGCTCCACGCCTTCGATGCCGACCAGCTGGAAGGCGGACGAATCGTGGTGCGCAAGGCCGCTGCGGGCGAGCCGTTCATCACTCTCGACGAGAAGGAGCGCACTCTGGACGCCGATGACCTGGTGATCGCCGATGCCACGAAGCCCGCCTGCATCGCGGGGGTCTTCGGGGGTCTGCGCAGCGGCGTTTCGGCGGCCACGACCACCGTGTTCCTGGAGAGCGCCTGCTTCGAGGCCTCCACCATCCGCCGCACCGCCCGCCGCCATGCGCTGAACACCGATGCCTCGTTCCGCTTCGAGCGCGGCGTGGACCCGGAGATCACCGTGTATGCGCTGAAGCGGGCCGCGCTGCTGCTGAAGGAGGTGGCCGGGGCGCGCATCAGCACGCCAATCACCGACATCGATCACACGGCGAAGCACCGTTCGGAAGTACACCTCAAGTTCGCCGACCTCGAGCGCCTCGCCGGCCTGCACATCCCCGCCGATCAGGTGGTGCGCATCCTCGAGCTGCTGGACTTCCTCATCCGCGAGCGCAACGCGCAGGGCCTGCACGTGCAGGTGCCCGCCTACCGTGTGGACGTGCATCGCCCCGCCGATGTGGTGGAGGAGGTGCTCCGCATCCACGGCTACGACCATGTGCCGCTGCCCAAGCACGTGCAGCTGCCACCGGTGCTGCATGAGGCGCTTACGTTGGAATCGCTGCGCGCCCAGGTGGGCCAGCACCTCGCCGCCCGTGGGTTGCGCGAAGTGATGACGCCCTCGCTGGTGAGCGGTGAGCGCGTGGTGAAGGGCGGTTCGCACACGGCCGAGCAATTGGTCACGCTCGCCAACGCGCTCAGCGCCGAGCTCGATGTGCTGCGCCCAACGATGCTGCCCGGCTTGCTGCAGGCCCTGGCCTACAACATCAACCGCCAGCAGCGCGACCTGCGCTTCTTTGAGCGGGGTCGCACCTACACCAAGGAGGGGGAACACATCGTGGAGCGCGAAACGCTGGGCCTGGTGATCACCGGACGCCGCGAGCGCGAGAGCTGGCGCAGCACCAACGACAAGGTGGATCTCTTCGACCTGAAGGAGGAACTGGAAGTGTTGCTCGAACGCCTCGGTCTTTCGGACCAGGTAAATTGGGAACCGCTGGGCCATGCATTGCTGGATCAAGCATGCTCCGTGCTGGTGAAAGGACGTGCCGTGGGCGTCATCGGCGCTGTACGGAAGTTGACGCTGAAGGCGGCCGATGTGAGCCAGCCCGTGCAGTTCGCCGAATTGAATGAACAAGCGCTGCTGGATGCCTGCCGCGCGCGGACCGTGGGCTTTACGGAGGTGCCGCGTTTCCCCAGTGTGCGCCGCGACCTCAGCTTGTTGCTGGAGCAGGGCGTGCGTTTCGAGCAACTGCGTAAGCTCGCCTTCAACGCTGAACGCAAGTTGCTCCGCGAGGTGGACCTCTTCGATGTGTACCAGGGCGACAAGCTGCCGGCGGGCAAGAAAAGTTACGCGCTCAGCTTCATGCTGCAGGATGCCGAGAGGACGCTGACGGATGATCAGGTGGACAAGGCCATGGGCCGCATCCGCCAGGCGTTCGAGAAGGAACTCGGCGCGGAGTTACGCGGCTGATCACTTCGTGCGCCAGCGCTCCACCGTGGCGAGCGCATCGGCCTTGCCTTTCACGGCGATCAGTTCGGCGCCATCCTCGGGGTCGTAGTTTAGCAGCCAGGTCACCAGGATGTTCCGCGCGGCCTCGGGCAGTTCAAGGATGTCGCCGGCCTCCACGGTGCGCAGGGCGGGATTGATGGGCAGGGCCACGAGCTTGTCGTCGCGCTCGCCGGCATCAAGCAGTTCGATAATGCCGATGGGCTCCACCTCCATCACCGTGCCGCTGGGCACCGCGCCACACAGCACGAATACGTCCACCGCATCACCGTCGCCGCCTTCCTCCTTGTTCATTTTGGTGCCCGGGATGAATCCGTAGTTGGCCGGATAGGGCAGGAAGCGGATCAGGCGGGGCTGGCCGTTGCGCAGGTCGATGGGAAAGGTGTTCGTGGCCGTGTCGTACTGCCGCTTCTCCACCGTGCCGGCGGGGATCTCGATCACTGCGTTGAGGATGCCTGCACGGGGCGAGGCGTTCAGTTCTTCCAAATTGGACATCGGGGTGGCTTCAGGTGTTGGCGCATCGCCACAGCCCACCAAGGCCAGCAGGAGCATAGGCACGAAACGCTTCATGCCCCGAAGATCGGCAACTCGCTCAACGTAAGCGGTACGACAGGCTGATCATGCCGCCGAACGCGCGGCTGTGACGCTGCACATCGCCATCACTGAGGCTGTTGCTGAACTGGCCGCGCAGGGCCGGTTCAATGCCGATGGACCACGCTGCGTTCCAGCGGTAGCGGATGTAGGCGCGGGCCGTGTAGCCGAACACCACTTCACGGAAGGCCTGGTCGCCCAGCTCGGTGTAGCCATCGTTGGTGCTGTTGGGCAGTGCGCCGGTGCGGCCACTGAGCAGTCCCACTGTGGGACCGCCGCGCAGGCCCATGCTCCAGCGGCCCTGCACCAGGTGCGCATCGAAGAGCAACGGGACCTCGAAGTAACTGGTGGTTACCCTCAGTTCGCGTGCATCGCGCACACGGATCGTGGTCACGGTACTGTCGCTGCCCAAGGTGATCACGTTCACCGTAGTGTTGATGGACTGACCCACGTAGTAGATCTGTCCGTTCTGCGTAATGGTGTCAGTGATGAAAAGGATGGTGGTGTCCACCGGTGCGAGGTACCAATAGTTCCAGCGCTCCACGGTGGTATTGTCGATGGCATCCACCTTGATCTTTTCGGCATAGGTGCCATAGTGCACGCCGAAGCCAAGGCCGATGTTGCGCCCCATATGCATCAGCTCGGCACCGTATCCCGAAGTGGTTTCCGGAGAGATGCCTTTGGACCAACTGTCGCTGTTACCCCCGCTGTACTTGCCGGTGGAGGAGAACGCACCGCCCAGCATGCTGATCTCCCACGATGCGCGGTCGGGAATAATGGGCGGTACTGCGGGCGCAGCTGCGATCGGCGCAGCATTCGCGCTATCGGAAGGGCTCGTCGTGGATGCGGCAGTGAGGAGCATGATCAACTCGGTGTGGTCCAGCGTGTCCACGTTCACCGCCTGACCATCGATGGTCACCACGGAATGATCAAGGGTCGCTTCCGGCGTGCTGGCTTCAGGAGATGCCTGAGGACCTTGGTCCGGAGTGTCAACAGCGGCCAAAGTAGGCGCACTCGTCACCAACGCAGGGGCCGGTGTGATCGCTCCGTTCCCTGCTGCTTGCGGATCGCTTTTGCCTGGTATCGTTCCAGTATTGGTCGTGGTTGTGTTTCCCGTGCTGCTGGCTTCAACCGATGCGATCGTTCCACCAGTTGCCTTGGGGGAGGCGTTGCGTTCAGCCTGCGGTTTGCTGGACTTGCCAGTGGATGTGCTGGCCACTTTACTGACTGATGCCTTGGCCTTTGTGGTAGCCGTTCCGGTCGTGGCGGACGGCGTTGCAGGCGATGCAGCGTTATCGTTTTTAGCGTCAGATATCGCGTCCTCGTTCGTTCCGGTATTTGCGGAAGAGGCCTGTGCTGAAGAGGAAGCGGAAGGAGTGGATGCATCAGTGGACTTTTCCGTGGCACTGAGCTCGGCCGTGTCCTTGTCCTCGCCCATTTCGGTCGCCGTGGAGGCAAGTGGCTCTGCAACGATCTCCGCATCGCGAAGCATCCACCAGCCGGCGGTGCTCACCATCAGCAGGGCGGCCGCGCCCAGCAACCAGAAGCCGCGACGTTTCCGGCCGCGTTGTGCGGCGATCAACTGCTCGGCCTGCATCCAGTGCGCTTCCTCGAAGGGGAACGCCTGTTCGTTCAGCTTGCGCCGGGCCAGCTCGTCGAATTCGTTGTCGAGGTTCATCGGATGGCGGTCTTTGCGGTGGTCTGTCCGGCCAATTGGGCAATGGCCTGTTGCAACGTTTGGCGCGCATTGGATACGTGCCATTTCGAGGTGCCTTCACTGATGCCCAGCATCTGTGCGATCTCCTGGTGACCGAACCCGTCAATGGCGAAGAGGTTGAAGACCTTGCGCGACATGTCCGGCACGCGTTGCAGCAGCTCGGCGAAGGCATCGGCCTCCATGTGGCGCAGGTAGTCGTTCACTTCCACCAACGTGGACCCATCCAACGAGGCGTCCAGGCTTTCGCTTGCCTTGCGTTGGCGGTCCTTGCGGTATTCGTCGATCACCGTGTTGATCATGATGCGGCGGGTCCATAGCTCGAAGGGCACCTCCGGGCGTCGTTTGTCCAAACTGGTCAGGATCTTCAGGAAGCCTTGGTTCATGCGGGCCACGGCGTCCTGTTTGTTGCGTTCATAGCGGCAGCAAATGGCCATCATCTGGCCATGTAGTGCCCGGTACAGTTCGTACTGTGCCTTGGGCTCCTCGCGGATGCAGCGCGCTATGAGGGTCTCTGGTATCATCGGCGATGTGCCGAAGGGCCTTCCTACATGTGCGAAGGCCCTTCGGCGTTCATCAGCGTTCGGTTCAGCGTTTCACGAAACGGCGCGTTGTGGTCTGTTGGCCGTTGGTCAAGCGGATCATGTAAAGGCCTGCGTTCAGGTCGCTCACGTTCACCTCGAAGCGGTTGCGACCACCGGCCACGGCCTCGTTCGTACTGCGTACAACACGTCCGTTCAGGTCGATGATGTCCATGGTGAGGTTGCTGCTCATCGTGCTGCTCAGCGAAAGGCCGATCATGTCCTCCACGGGGTTGGGCCACAGCGCAATGTCGTTCAGTTGCTCCTGCGTGGGAACAGCCGTGGGTAGTTGGGCGATCACGTTCAGTGTGAAGCCCGAGCGCACTTCTCCATTGCCGGGTCGCATGCCCTCGTAAAGACCGTTCTCATCAATGGATACCGTGTCGCAGAAGGTGGATGTGCAGCCCGTTCCGTCCACCATGGTAAGGCACAGCTGGTAGGGGCCTCCCGTGGCGTACACATGTGTCGGGTAAGTGTCGGTGCTCGTGGTGCCATCGCCGAAGTTCCACAGGAACTGATAGCTGCCATCACCACCACTGCTCAGGTTCCACACCCACACTTCGTTGGGGATGGGTTCCACACCGCCGCCAGGGTTGTTGATGGTATCGGTGTACGTGTAGGCCTGCATCACCCAGAAACCTGCTTGGCAAGCGGTGGTCGTGCTGTCAGGATCACAGAAACAGTTGGCATCCCATGTGCCTGCACCGAGGGTCGGGTGGGTGCATGGCGTGCCGGGCAGGTTGGGTCCGTTTGGTATTCCAAGGCAATCCCAGTTCACGTTCGAACCCATGGAAACCGTGCCGTCGGTGGCCACGAACACGGAATCGCACACCGTGCTTACGCAGTTGTTATCTGTTCCTGCCATCCACAGGCAAACATTGTAGAAGCCACTACCGGGGAAGGTGACGGTGGTGCTTTCTCCTGTGGCCGCACCTCCGTTGGGCAATTCCCAACTGAGAATGTACGAGCCACTTGAACTGGAACTGCAGCTTGTGAGATCAGCAGTGAACGGGATGGCGCTGCCACCGGAAGTGGCCTGCGCAACGGTGAAACAGGCCTGGCACGAGGTGCCGGTCGGGATGCACTCGCAGTCCGCGCTCCACGTTCCTTCGATCCCCAGGAAAGTGGTGCAGGCCGTGCCGGGCAGCGCATTGCCGCCGGGGGTGCCGAGGCAATCAGGCGTGGTATTGCCGCAGTTGAACACCACGTACACCATGGCCGAGTCCAGGATCGGGTCCGCCTCGTAGAACACGGTGTCCGTTTGGATGGCCCCCAGGCAGGGTGTGCTGAGGATGAAGCCACCGGTCGGGTTGGCCATGTTCAATGTAATGCTGAAGGTGCAGCTGGTAGGCAACACGGGAACGTCGATGTCCACGGCCGGATCGGTACCGGGCAGGGTCGCGACGTTCACGAAGGAGTTGCCCGTGCATCCGGTCACCTGGCCACCAAGGGTGACGGTGTACGGTTGCTGGGCCATGGCAACCATACCGGCCGAAAGAGCGGCGGTCAGGGCCAGGGAGCGAAGTGTGTGTTTCATAGGAGTACGTTTCGTTCGTTGGGCGTTCATTCCCATACACGGTGATGCAGGCCCCTGGGTTGGGTGCGTCTGAAAATTAATCCGATCGCCCCGTCCGAACGCAGGAACGCCCCGCATTGCTGCGGGGCGCTCCTGGAAGGATCGGACGGCGGATCAATCCGCTTTCACGAACCGGATGCTGATGCTGCGGCCTTTGGTGTCGGTGGCGCGCAGGGTGTAGATGCCCGCAGGCAGGTCGTTGGTATCGAAGTGGTGCTGGCTGCGACCGGCGTTCATCGTGCGGCTCTCCTGGCGCGCTTCGCGTCCGTTCACATCGAAGAAGCTCACGCGCAGCAGTCCGTCGGCCGAGGCCACCAGCGCCAGGTTCAGGTCGCCCGTGCTGGGGTTGGGCCAGATGGCGGCGTTGGTCAGCTCGGTCATTTCCGCCATCGACGTGGTGAGCGGGTTCTGCACGTTCAGCGTGAAGCCTTCGGTACGCTCTGTGTTCACCACACCGTGGCCTCCGAGCGCCATGCCGTTCAGCAGGCCGTTCTCGTCAATGGAGACCGTGTCGCAGGTGGTGCTGGTGCATCCGCTGGCATCGGCAATGGTGAGGCAGAGGATGTAAGGGCCGTTCTGGCTGTAGGTGTGCGTGGGATACGCGTCGGTGCTGCTGGTGCCATCACCGAAACTCCACAGGTAGGTAAGTGCGCCGTTGCCGGTGCTGAGGTTCCACACCCACACCTCGTTGGGCACGGGCAGGCTGTCCTGGCCGTACGCTTGGATCGCCCAGAAACCGGCCTGGCAAGGAAGTCCGCTTCCGCCGTCGGAGCAGTTGCAGTTCGCATCCCAAGTGCCAATGAAGTTGGTGCCGGGTATCCAGCAGGGTGTGCCGGGCAGGTTGTTGCCGTTCAACACGCCAAGGCAGTCGTAGGCGCCGCCGGTGGTGTCGGAAACACAGATGCAGTCCGGGCTCCAGAGGCCGTTCTCGCCGGTGGCCGGATTGGTGCAAGGCGTGCCGGGCATGTTCGGACCATTGGCGATCTGCAGGCAATCGTAGAGCACGAAGGTGGTGGTGTCACACGCACAGTCCACATTGAAGGTGCCGGTGTACACCATGCCACCGCTCTGCACAGTGCAGGGGGTACCGGGCCATGCCGTTCCACCGGGTACGCCGAGGCAATCAGGCGTGAAGGCTGTGGTATCGCACCAGCACCACGGGCTGTAAAGACCGGGCAGTCCATTCTCTTCACAGGGTGTGCCGGGCATGGCAGGGCCATTGGGAATGCCTTCGCAGTCCACCAGCGCATTCGTTTCGCAGGTACAGTCGGCGCTCCAAACACCCGCCTGGCCCAGTGCCGTGGTGCAAGCCGTGCCGGGCATGGCGCTGCCGCCGGGTACGCCGAGGCAATCAGGGGTGCCGCCGCCACCGCCACAGGTCATGACCACCATGATGGAATCAGAACCGGCAGGGGTCACTTGGTACTGACCCACGCCAGTGAGCATGGCGCCATTGCAAGGTACATTGAAGGTGAAGCCACCACCGGGGCTGTCCATCCAGGCCACGGTATCAAAACTGCAGTTCACCAGATCGAGGGTGTAGCTCCAGCTGGGTTGTGTGCCGGGCATCGACGCGATGGTCACCTGGCTGTTGGGCATGCAGCCCTGCACATATCCCGTGATGAGGATGGGGTAGGGCGGTGTGGGCTGCGCGAAGGCGGCCAGGCCGAAAGCCCCAGCCAGTGCGAGCGTGAGGGAGCGGAGAGTGGTTCTCATGGTGTGAAGGTCGGTTTTTGGTCGTTCAAACACATACACGGCAGATCCGTGCACGGGGTTGGGTGACGCATGAAAAAGATCTGCCAGGTAAGATCTCCGGACGATCAGTTGCCGAGGCGCGACCTCGACGCGTTGCTTCGCACATATGCGGAAAGCACAAGCGCCAAGGCCAAGCAGATCAGGCACAGTGTACCGAATGCCAGCATACTGCTCTCCTCATAGACCACAAGGGTCGCTTCATCGAAGTAGCGGCCTTCTGCGTTGAAGTCCATTCGGTAGCGTTCACCCCACAGCATTCCGAAGAGGAACGATAGGGTGAGCGTGAGCAGAACGGCTGTCCGACGGATCGCACGCCCCATGTGCTGATCAACCGATCACTCCGTCGATCAGCCCATCCTCCGCCTCGTTCGGCAAGGTCACCTTCAGCAGGGGCTCGCGCTTCATCTCCTGTTCGATGCTCCACACCGCGTTGGGGTTGCGAGCCCAGGCACGGCGCGCGATGCCGTTGTTCACGTCCCAGTGCAACATGCTCTTCAGGCGGCGGTCGCTGTCGGCGCTGCCGTCGAGCACCATGCCGAATCCGCCGTTGATCACCTCGCCCCAACCCACGCCACCGCCGTTGTGCAGGCTGATCCATGTGGCGCCGCGGAAGGCATCGCCCACGAAGTTCTGCACGGCCATGTCGGCGGTGAAGCGCGATCCATCGCGGATGTTGCTGGTCTCGCGGTAGGGGCTGTCGGTGCCGCTCACGTCGTGGTGGTCGCGGCCAAGCACGATGGGCGCGCTGATCTCACCGCGCTTGATGGCCTCATTGAAAGCCTGCGCAATGCGGATGCGGCCCTCGCTGTCGGCGTAGAGGATGCGTGCCTGGCTGCCCACCACGAGCTTGTTCTGCTGCGCGCTGCGGATCCAGTGCAGGTTGTCGGCGATCTGCTGGCCGATCTCGGCGGGCGCCTCCTTCAACATCGCTTCGAGCACATCCCCTGCGATGCGGTCGCTGGCGGCGAGGTCGGTCGCATCGCCGCTCGTGCACACCCAGCGGAACGGCCCGAATCCGTGGTCGAAGCACATCGGCCCCATGATGTCCTCCACATAGCTGGGGTAGCGGAACTCTTCGCCGTTCAGGCCGCCGATCTCGGCACCTGCACGCTTGCTCTCCAGCAGAAAGGCATTGCCGTAGTCGAAGAAGTACATGCCATTTCCCACAAGCGTGTTCACGGCGGTCACGTGCCTGCGCAGCGTTTCCTGCACCTTCACTTTAAATACCGCCGGATCGTTCACCATGAGCGCGTTGCTCTCTTCGTAGCTGAGGCCCACCGGGTAGTATCCTCCGGCCCAGGGGTTGTGCAGGCTCGTCTGGTCGCTGCCCAGGTCCACCTTGATGTTCCGCGCAGCCAGCCGCTCCCACAGTTCCACCACGTTTCCCAGAAAGGCGATGCTGTGCGCCTGGCCTTTCTGCTGCCAGGCTAGTGCCGCATCGATGCATACGTCCACATCGGCGATCACCTCGTCCACCCAACCCTGGCTGTGGCGTTTGTGGGCCGCGGTGGCGTTCACTTCGGCGCAGATGGTCACCACCCCGGCGATGTTGCCTGCCTTGGGCTGGGCGCCGCTCATGCCACCCAGACCGGAGGTGACGAAGAGCTTGCCGCTGGTGCCCGGCGATCCCTTGATCATCCGGCAGGCGTTCAATACGGTGATGGTGGTGCCGTGCACGATGCCCTGCGGACCGATGTACATGTAGCTGCCCGCCGTCATCTGGCCGTACTGCGTCACACCGAGGGCGTTGAAGCGCTCCCAATCATCGGGCTTGCTGTAGTTGGGGATCATCATCCCGTTGGTCACCACCACGCGCGGGGCGTCGGCATGGCTGGGGAAGAGGCCCATGGGGTGGCCGCTGTACATCACCAGGGTCTGCTCCTCGGTCATCTCCGAGAGGTATTGCAGGGTCAGCCGGTACTGTGCCCAATTCTGGAACACCGCGCCGTTGCCGCCGTAAGTGATGAGCTCATGCGGATGCTGCGCCACGGCCGGGTCCAGATTGTTCTGGATCATCAACATGATGGCCGCCGCCTGCTTGCTCTTGGCGGGGTAATGGTCGACCGGCCGCGCATGCATCGGGTATTCCGGACGAAGGCGGTACATGTAGATGCGGCCGTGGGTGTTCAGCTCATCGGCGAACTCCGGCGCCAGTGTAGCGTGATGCTTCGGGTGGAAATAGCGCAGGGCGTTGCGCAGGGCCAGCTTCTTCTCCTCGGCGCTCAGGATGTCCTTGCGCTTGGGGGCGTGGCTCACCGATGGGTCCAACGCCTGTGCGGGCGGAAGAACATCGGGGATGCCTTCGCGGATGGACTGTTGGAAGAGAGCGAGATCGGTCTGAGTCAAGGTGGCCATGCGGGTAGGGATGCTCCAAAACTACGGGGCTTCGGGCACCCTGCTCAACACACGGCAGGGCGGGTGGTTCAGCGGGCCACCACGAAGCGTTGCGGAGTAAAGCCATCCACTATCAGCAGGTATGAGCCTGCATGAAGTGTATGCAACTCAATACGCGTATCCTCGGTGGTGATGCGCTGCCGATGAACAAACCGTCCTTGAAGGTCGGTAATGGCAAGCATGCTTCCTACCATAGCGTCATTGACATAGAGTTCGTAACTAGCCGGATTGGGGTGGATGGACATCTTTTCCATGCTCATTTCCGGCGTGTTCAGGATCGCTGAACTGCTCCAGACCGATCCCCATTGTTCTCCACTTAGAATGTATCCTTCTAATGAGCGGGTCGCACCGCCTTCGAAGTAATAGAAATCGGAGTACGTGAGTCCAACGCGCTCGGTGAATGAGAACAGATGACGCATGTTGCCATCGGGGAAGAACATCGATGAGTCCTCCATAGTTGAGCAAAGGACGGTCCCAGCCCAGCCCTCATTCATGATGTAAGGTTCGATCACATAACGACCGAGGGTATCGAACCTCGTTTGGATCCGCGTGGGTATTCCATTGAGGGGCTCGAATGCGGAGAATTCCGTGATCGCCGACGGATACAATGGACCTAGAACGCGAGAACTAAAGAGGTTCTCCAGGGTGAACCTGTCGTGGTCAACGATCAGGGAGATCTCCTCCTGGCCCTCGTAGTGATAGTTCCCGCAAGGTGTCCACCATTGGGGATAATAGCTTTCCTCATCTGAGGCATAGGTACTTTCCAGCGTATAGGTGGTCACCGCACCATCATCGACCCTCGCAAGCACCTCATACCTAGTCCTGCTATCAACAAAGTGGACGCAGAAACTGGATTGAAAGCTAGACTCGTCATGGTATTGGAGGACATCGCCCACTTGGTAATCGAACAGGTCGACCACCCTTGGAAAGTGTTGGCCTTCTTCGGTCACACCGTCCCTGCCGATCAGTTCGAATGTTCCCATGCTAGCTCGGTCGGAAAAGACGATACCATGATCCCGTGAATAGGCCACCGTGTCACCATTGGAAAAGGCGCTCCATTTCAAGCTATCCAATGCGCCAAGGACATCGGCCTCATCGGTGGAATAGACCGTGCCTGTCACACCTCCGGGTCCGGTCCACATGGAACCGAGCGGTTCAGTCGGTCTGACCAGTAAGCTGTCAGTCTCACCAATAAGAAGCCACGATGATCCGTTCCGCAATGCCCTATGACCCCACACCTGAGCAGTCGTTGATCGGATCATGTCTGTTTCCCCGCCGAACGAGCAAGTGGGCGAATAGCCCTGCGAACAAGAAGGGCAAATGACCCCAATCCGGTTCAATTCAAATCGGAAACTATCCACCCCCAACGTATCCACCTCTATCACGCGGATCTGGTTGCTGATGGTGTCCGTCCCATCATCGCTGTAGTTGTAGCGGTAGGCCGGGTTGATCAGCGCCCAATCCTGTCCGAAACTGAGCGAGGTGATCGTGATCAGGAGGAGGGTGGATAGGGTCCGCATGGCGTTCGGTACCCTGAAGATAGGGGAACCCGCCGGAACGCTGCCTCAGCCCACCTTGCCCTTCTTGTCGTTAAAGCCGAAGGGGCAGTGGCGGCAACCGCTCTGGCAGCAATACCCCCGCTTCAGGTGGTAGCGCTCGGTGAAGACCAGATAGCCCTCCTCCGAGTAGTAGTAGTCGTCAGCTTCGAGCCCCAAGCGCTGC
>CAZQFG010000037.1:0-20128 GCA_964592515.1 uncultured Chryseobacterium sp.
GCCACCGTGAGCGAGTTCGGTCCCGTGCTGCTAGGCCGCATCCTGGAACTGAACGATACCCAGCAGAGCGTGCTGGCCCTGGTGTTCAAGTACTGCGATGACAAAGGCCTGCCGCTGCTCGACCTGAAGGACCTGCGCCGCGTGCTGCAGTTCGTCACCGATGAGGGCAAGGAAGAGATCCGCAAGGTGTACGGCTCGGTGAGCGGCGCCACGGTCAACATCATCCTGCGCAAGCTCATCGAGATCGAACAGCAGGGCGCCGAGGAGTTCTTCGGCGAACGCTCCTTCGATGTGAACGACCTGCTCGCCACCCGCGATGGCAAGGGCGTGGTACACATCGTGCGGCTCACCGACATCCAGGACCGTCCGCGCCTCTTCAGCACCTTCATGCTGTGCCTGCTGGCCGAGATCTACAACACCCTTCCCGAGGTCGGCGACCCCGAGAAGCCCAAGCTGGCGCTCTTCATCGACGAGGCACACCTCATCTTCAGCACCGCCTCCAAGGCCCTGTTGGAGCAGATCGAGACCATCATCAAGCTCATCCGCTCCAAAGGGGTGGGGGTGTACTTCTGCACGCAGGATCCCAGCGACGTGCCCGAAGGGGTGCTCGGCCAGCTCGGCCTCAAGGTGCAGCATGCCCTGCGCGCCTTCACCGCCAAGGACCGCACCACCATCAAGAAGACCGCGCAGAACTACCCCATCACGCCCTTCTACAACGTGGAAGAGCTGATCACCTCCCTCGGCATTGGGGAGGCGCTCGTTACCGCCCTCAGCGAGAAGGGCACACCCACGCCCCTGGCCCACACCCTGCTGCGCGCCCCCGCCAGCCGCATGGACATCCTCAGCCCGTTGGAGATCGATGGCCTCATCGCCCGCTCCGAACTGGTGCGCAAGTACAACGAGGTCATCGACCGGGAGAGCGCCTTCGAACTGCTGGAGAAGCGTATGCAGGATACCCGCGAAGCGGAGGAAGAACCCACAGCACCCGCACCGCGCAAGGAGAGCACCCGCCCAGCGCCCAAGGAGGTGAGCACCCTGGAGAAGATGAGCAAGAACACCATGGTGCGCCAGGTGGGCAACACCGTGATGCGCGAATTGGCCCGTGGCCTGCTGGGCGTGCTGGGGCTGAAGAGCACCACGCGTCGCCGCCGATGAAACACGCGTGGATCCTGCTGATCCCGGTCTTGTGCGCCTGCGGTGCTTCCGCGCCGGGGCCCGCATCACCCGCAGGCGGTGCCGACGCTGTTGACATCGGTATCCCGCAGCCCTGGGGTCCCACACAGGCCGTGTTCTACAACGTGGAGAATCTCTTCGACACGAAGGACGATCCCGCCACCAACGACCAGGACTTCCTACCCACCGGTGAGCTGGAGTGGACCGAGGAGCGCTATCGCCACAAGCTGGAGCAGCTCGCCAACGCCATCTCCTGGACCGGCAATGAACTGCCCGGCATCATTGGTCTGGCGGAAGTGGAGAACGCCGCGGTGGTGAAGGACCTCGCGCGCACCGGTGCCCTGGCCCAGGCGCCCTACACCGTGGTCCACTTCGATTCGCCCGATGAGCGCGGCATCGATGTGGCCCTGCTCGTGGACGATCGTCGCGCGCGGGTGCGCCGTTCCGAAGCATTGCCCTTGGTCCTGGATGGCGACCGCTCGCGCGACATCCTCTACGCCGAGTTGGAGCGGTCCAACGAGCCGCCCCTCTATGTGTTCGTGGCCCATTGGCCCAGCCGGCGCGAAGGCCAGCGCGAAAGCGAACCCAAGCGTATGGCCGCCGCCCGCGTGGTGCGCGATCGCGTGGATGCCCTGCTCGCCAAGGACCCGGCCGCACAGATCCTCATCATGGGCGACCTCAACGACCATCCGGAGGACCGCAGCGTGCAGGAAGGACTGGCCGCCAGCTGCGACCCCAAGTCCACCGCCGACCTCTTCGCCCTCATGTGCATGGACCGTCAGCCCGGCGAAGGCAGCCACCAGTACAACGGCGAATGGGCCTACCTGGACCAGTTCATCGTCAGTCAGGCCCTGTTACCCCATTGCCGCGAGGCCCGCGCCTTCAACGACCCGCGCCTCCTGTTCCGCCACCCCAAGTTCGGCCCCTCGCCGGACAAGACCTACAGCGGCGGGCGGTACAAAGGCGGCTTCAGCGATCACTTGCCTGTTGTGGTGGGGGTGGATTGAGGTCCGTGACGCCTACCAACTCAGCTTGGGCTACTACGGCGATGTCGACTACACGGCCATTTGCCCTCCACCTCAACAGGGTCTTCCGCAGGAGACCTTGCACCCCGAAGCATCATTTTCAAAACTCCCAAACGCGCTCATTCCCACCAAGACAACCGAACTCCTGTTCAGGTAGGTGAGGGGGGCATACCGCAGGTGAAGTTCATCTGCGCAAACCCGAGGCCTTGTGAGCGGCTGCAATTTCTCCTACCCATCTGCGGATCGCATTTCCTCACGCACATCGCAGCCCCACCATCGCACCTAGAAGTACAGCTGTACCACGAACACCGCCGTGATCACGCACACCAGATCGGCAAGAAGCATGATGCCCAGCGTGTACCGGCTGTCCTTCACGTTCACGCTGCCGAAGTACAGCGCCACCACGTAAAAGGTGGTCTCTGCCGCGCCCTGGAACAGGCAGCTCAGTTGACCGGTGATGCTGTCCGGGCCATAGGTCTTCATGGCATCGAGCATGAAGCCACGCGATCCGCCCGCGCTGAACGGCCGCATCAGCGCCACCGGGATGGCATCGATCACTTCCTTGCTCACGCCCACCTGCGCCATCGCCCAGCTTAGCCCGTCCATCACAATGCCCATCAGTCCGCTGTTCCGGAAAATGCTCAGTGCGGCCAGCATGGCCAGCATGTAGGGCAGCACGCGCAGGCCGGTGGTGAAGCCGTCCTTGGCCCCGTGCACGAAGCTGTCGAAGAGGTTGGTGCCCTTGGCCGTGAAGTACTTCTCCACTAAGAAGGCGTAGCCCACAATGAGACCGATGATCGTGAGCAGCATGCCGTTGCTCAGGTTGTCGGTGAAGTGGAACTTGGCCACACCGGTCAACCCGCCGATGTAGGCCATCAGACCGCCGATGACGCCACTGATGCCCAGCACGGTGAGCATCACCGGCCAGTTGAAGAGGTTGATGCGCTGCTTGCCCGCCACCATGAACAGCGCCGCCAGTGTGCCCGCGAAGCTGGTGATGATGGTGGGGATCATGATGTCCGCCGGGTTGGCCGCGCCCTGTGCCGCGCGATAGCCGATGATGCTGGTGGGCAGCAGCGTGAGGCCCGCCGCATGCAGGCACAGGAACATGATCTGGCTGTTGGTGGCGCGGTCCTTCTGCGAATTGTCCTCCTGCATGCTCTCCATGGCCTTCAGGCCGAAGGGCGTGGCCGCGCTGTCCAGCCCCAGGAAGTTGGCGGCGAAGTTCAGCGTCATGAAGCCGTAGGCCGGGTGGTCCTTCCGCAGTTCGGGGAACACGCGGTGGAAGACCGGTGACAGTACCCGTGCTACCTTTTCCATGGCCCGGGAGTCGATCAGCAGGTTCAGCAGGCCGCAGAAGAAGGTGAGGTAACCGATCAGGGGCAGCCACAGGTCGGTGATGGTGTTGCGGCAGGTGGCGAAGAGGCCGTCGGCGGGCTGCTTGCCCACCGTGGCCCGCACTACGCCGGTGTTGGTCAACGTGTACAGCGTATCGCCGCGTTGCACGCCCGCTTCGCCGGCCAGGCGCAGGTCGCCCAGGAACAAGGTGCCTTGGTACGCGACACTGTCGCGCTCGGCCACCACCAAGGCCTCGCCCTGTTTGCCGTTCACCAGCATGCCCAGCGAGTATTGTCGGCCGGTGCCCAGCATCACCAGCACGTAGCCGATGCTGAGGATCAGCATGAAGGTCCAGAAACGACTGAGGGCCATGTGTGCAAAGAAGGGGAGCGGATACCGCCATTTGCTTAGGCTGCTTCGTTCTCGGTGAACAGGTGTCTGTGGACGGCCCTACCCACAGCGGTGTCATCGGGGCACGTCCAGATCGCGCCCCGTTATCCAGTCGCGCATCATCGCCTCATCCAGCAAGCTGCCCACAATACGGTAGCGCGAATTGGCCAGCGGGTTGTTGCCTTCCAGCGGCTCGCTCATCACGCCCACCTCGGGGTGGTAG
Organism: uncultured Chryseobacterium sp.; assembly: GCA_964592515.1. Classification (GTDB taxonomy): domain Bacteria; phylum Bacteroidota; class Bacteroidia; order Flavobacteriales_F; family PHOS-HE28; genus PHOS-HE28. The sequence continues at coordinate 4,150 of CAZQFG010000037.1, forward strand.
TAGCTACTGTGTACGAAACGCGCCTGCCCACCGCGCACCACGATGAAGCCCACGTGGTTGTCCAGGCCCACTTTGTACAGTCCGTCACCGCGCTTCAGCAGCCAGTCCTCCACTTCGCTCAATGGCCGGTCGCGGTAGCGCTTTACGGTGCCCGCCAGTTTCAGGGTGATGGGTTCCGCCGCCATCTGCGACCACTTGATGCGCGGCAGCCGGAAACCCGCGTCCAACAGCACCGTGTTCACGAAGTAGCCGCACGCGATGGTGCCCTGCCCGGGCACCCGTGTTATGCCGTTGAAGTCCCATGGTGTGCCGTACCACGCGGGCAACAGGTCCAACGTGATGCGGTCGAAGAGGTAGTTGCGTGCACTGTCCAGCACGGCCATCTGCGCTGCACTATCAGCAGCCAGGTAGCTGCGCTGGTAGGCCAGCCGCCGTTCTTCCACCCGTTGTTTGGTCGCGGTGTAAGTCGCGTTAGGCGGTGGTGCAAGCAGTAGGAGGAGGGTGGTCAGCAGTGTGGTGAGCATGGGATCCGGACTTGTGCACCATGGAATGACCAGCCTGACATTTCGTAATGGTCAAGCGGCATCATTTCATGCCCATGCACGGGTCGCTTGTAGCCAGGAGCACGCGATCCAGGCGGACCGCCACCTAGCGCCGAGCGCTGTCCATCCTTTCACAATGCCTCAACTGATGATCGTCATACCGATCGCTCTCCGATCGGGCCGAACTTTCGTCTGCCTAAGACAAATTCCCAGGACCTAACACCCCCCAGAACCATGAAAAACTGGCTAACCATCAGCGCCTTGGTGCTGTCCCTTCCGGCCGCCGTGGCCCAGGAGCCGGCAGCAGTGGCAAGCGAGATCTTCGCTCCGCGCTATATGCTGAAGACCAACGTGGCCAGCTACGCCTGGCTCTCGGTAAACGCGAACTACGAACAGAAAGTAGGCCCGAAGATCACCGTGGGCCTGCTGGGCGGTTACAAACTGCCTACGGTGATCCATGTGGATGCCATCGCCAACATAGATGGGGAGAACCAGACCTACACGGGCGATATCGAGCCTGAGGGCTTCTACCTGAACCCCTATTTCCGCTTCTATCCCAAGCAGGCCTTCAAAGGCTTCTATGTGGAGGCCTTCCTGCGCTACTTCGACTACACCTACCTAGTGCCCTACGACTATGACAAGGACGGCAGCACCATTCGTGCCAACCTCGATGGTACGGCCTCGGCCATGGGTGGCGGTCTGGGACTTGGCGTTCAGTTCAATCTGGCCCCGCGCGTGTTCCTCGACCTCAACGTGGGTTACGGCATGGCCATGGGCGATGCCTACATCAGGACCAACGACCCCAACCTCGAAGCGGAGGACTACGTTATCATCAAGGAGAACATCGAGAAGTACCAGGACGATGCCGATGTGCAGGTCTTCATCCTTGGCGATGTACTGACCGACCCGGAGGCCTATGCCTACGAGGACTATGCGGAGGCATACTTCCGCAACAAGGTGTTCCCCATTGTGCGGGGCGGCATCACCATCGGTTTCGCGTTCTAAGGCTGGCGGTTGAACGCCTCGTTACACGAACGCTCATTCCTGTCTGGACCCGGCGCAATGCCGGGTCCATGCGTTCTGGGCTTCTGTATGGCGCTGAATGGCCGCCTGCTCCAGATCGCCGCAGCCCTCCGCATGGCGTCCGTGGCGCAGCAGCAGAATGCCCCGTTCGTACAGGCAGGTGGGCACCTCGAAGCCCTCGCCGATACAGACGCTAAGCCAGTCGTAGGCCTTCGCGGCACTATCCAGTTCCAGATAGCTCAAGGCGAACGCGTACCCCACGTTGGCGTAGGGGATGTCGAATTCGGGAGCTTCAATGCCCAGGCCTGCATTGCCGGTCAGTTCCACGAACGCGCGCTGGCTGCCGGGGTCATTTTCGTCCCAGCCCGGGCTCTTCGACCGCATCACTGACCCCAGATCGTCCACGGCTCCTTTATGGTCGCCCATGCGGCCCTTGGCCAAGGCCCGGTTGAAGAGCGCGGTCTGGTTGCCGGGGTCCAGGGCCAGCACGGTGTCATCGTCCGCAATGGCTCCTGCGTGGTCGCCGAGGTGGGAGCGGAGCACCCCGCGCTCCATGCGTGCCCATAGGTGCCTGCCATCCTTGCGCACGGCCTCGTTCAGGTGGAACAAGGCCGAGTCGCTTTGCCCGGCCGCTTCAAGTTCACCGGCAATGCGCAAATGGTCGTCGGCCGTGCGCAGATGGCAGGTCGAAAGGAGCAGGGGCACTGCCAATAGGGCGATGGACCAACGGCATGGCATGGCCTGCGCTACGCTTCTGGCTTGCTCGCCACCAGCCCGTACACCATGGGCAATTTGCCTTCCATTCCCTTGATGCGGAACATACCGTCGGAGCCTTTTACGGTGTTGGCGAAACAGTCGTGCGGCGAGCCGTCCTGTTCGGTGAACCGCTCGATACGCAGGCCCGCGTCCAGCAAGGCCGTCAGCACTTCGCCCAGGTCGTGGTTCCAGGAAAAGGAGGGGAGCTTGATCGCCGCCGTTCGGTCCGTATAGGTGCCTTCCTCTTCCTCGGCGATGGTCTCGCGGTTGAAGTATGAATACTGTACGTGCGTGAAGTCGTTGTCGAACATCCACACCGCCGGGTGGAACTCCACGAACACCAACCGACCGCCCGGACGCAGGTAGCGCGCAATGTTCGCGGCCCAAGGGCGCAGATCGGGGAACCAACCGATGGTGCCATAACTGGTGAACACAATGTCGGATCCGCCGTCCAGTTCCGCGCGGTGGTCGATCACGTTGCTTTCCACCCAGTTGGCCGCCACGCCACAACGTTCGGCCAGCTTGCGGGCCTCTGTCAGTGCGGCATCCGAAATGTCCAGTCCGGTCACCCGGGCACCCATGCGCGCCAGGCTCAGCGTGTCCTGCCCGAAGTGGCATTGCAGGTGAAGGATGTCCTTGCCGCTGACATCGCCGAGCAGTTCAAGCTCGATGGCCGTGAGCGAGTTGCGCCCGGCCACGAAGCCCTCCACATCGTACATCCGCGATGACAGGTGGTGCGGCACGCGGGCGTTCCATAGGGCGCGGTTCGCCGCGAACGGGTCTTGGGTGGACATGCAGCGAAGCTAATGGTGCTGCTTGCATACACAGGAGCACATCAGCCCGCGCTCGCTGCCATCTTTGTCGCATGAAGCCCGTTCTCGCCCTGTTCGCCGTTCTGCTCGTGGCCTGCTCGGGACCCGCCGCACCGGAGCCAACACCCGCGCCCACACCGGACCACGTCCTTCGCGACGACCTGGCCCACCTCTTCGGCGACCGCCACGTGCAGGGCTCGTTCATCGGCTACGATGCACAGCAGGACCAGTGGCTATTCATCGACAGCGCCCAATGCGATGTGGCCACGCTGCCCGCCAGCACCTTCAAGATACTGGGTACGCTGATCGGCCTTGAGAGCGGCGTGGTGCCCGATAGCAACCACGTGATCAAATGGGATGGGATAGACCACGGCCGCGCCGCCGCCAACCGCGACATCAGCCTCACGCAGGCCTTCAACGTCAGTGTGTACTGGTACTACCGCGAGGTGGTGCGCCGCATCGGTCCGGCCGGCTTCAAGCACTGGCTGGATACCGTTGGCTATGGCAATGCCGATACCACCGGTGGCTACGACCAATGTTGGGTGCGCGGCGGTCTGCACATCACGCCGCGCCAGCAGATCGACTTCCTCCGCAAGGTGCACGCCGAGGAACTGCCGTTCGATGCACGCACCTATGCGCTCACCAAGGCCATCATGGTGCGCGAGGATACGCTGGGGCATGTGCTGCGGGCCAAGTCCGGCTGGGCCGAGGGCGATAACGGCAGCATCGGCTGGTACGTGGGTTGGGTGGAAGCGAAGGATCGCGCACCGTACTTCTTCGCCACCCGCATAAGCACCAACGATACCGCCCACGCCACCTTCGGCAACGATCGCATCGCCATTACCAAGGAGGTGCTGCGGGACGTAGGTGTGTGGCACTAACCTGTGCTCTGTGCCTTCATCTTCCGCACCACGTCCAGGAAGCCCAGCACCACCAAGGCCACGGCCGCGCCCAGCAGCGTATCGTACAGCCGGCCGTTCATGGTGCTCGCAGGGTCCAGCTCCTGCCCGAAGGTGGCCAGCGTAAGGGCAAGCGGAGTAATGAAGAGCAGCCCCAGCATGTAGTTACGGAAGATCACCACTTCCACAGCGAACTGCAGCACCATCACCAGGCCCACCAACGCGGCGCCGTAAGGCTGTAGTTGCAGCACGCCTTCGAAGAGCGCCAGGCCCAGCAGGGTGCCCAGCACGCGCTGCACCACGCGCACCAACGCGAACGAACGGTCGTGCGCGCCTTGCAGGATGGCCATGGCCGTTACCACCACCCAGTGCAGGCGGAAGGCATCGAACCACAGGCTGGCGAGGCAGGCCAGGGCCACACCGGCGGTAACACGGCCCGCATGCTTGCGCACGGTGTCGTCCAACTGCAGGTGCAATGTGCGGTGGGGCAGGTGGTGCTGGCCCGTGGCCCAGCGGCCCGGCAGTTCGGCGGAAAGCGCCACCCACACCAGCGAGAGGGCCGCGCCACCGGCCACCAGTGCGGGCACGGTCCACCAGTCCAGTTCACGGCGCGCGTGGGCCGTAATGGCAGCCACCAGCACAAAGAGCAAAGCGCCAGGAGGACCCAGTCGCGTGCCCCACGACAAGGTGGCCGCTACGGCCGTTACCACCACCAGCGCCACGGCCGTCCACCACAGGCTGAGGGCCACGGCGGCGCCAATGGCCGCACAGGCCACCAGGCCAAGGGCCACCACCGGCAACAGGCGTAATTGCTGGGCCAGCGGACGATCGGTGCCGTACAGTGCCGTGAAACCGCCCAGACCCGCCAGCAGGCCCAGGTCCTGGTGACCGGCCAGCGTGAACAGGCCCATCGGTGTGCCAATGGCCAATGCCGCCCGCAAGCCCGCGCCCCAGCGCCAATCGCCCTGTTGCAGGCGCACCACATGGTGTACCGTGCGTCGGGTACGGGGTATGCGCAGGCGGGACCGCATGGGGGCGCGAAGTTCGGGTGCAACGCCGCTCCGGTCCGTCGATCATCGAAGCCGTTCGGACGATGGTGGCCACCTGACCGCCGAAGTTCCGAAACACCGGCCGCCAAAGCCCGTTCCCATACCCAAACCCCTGCACCCATGGAACGTATCTCGCTCCCCATCCGCCCGGCCGCCCTGCTGGCCCTGTTCATCACCTTGTGCTCCACCGCCATGGCCAAGGCCCCCGTGGTGGCTGCCGAAGAGGCCGTGGAGCTCACCGGCTGGCTGCATGTGGAGGACCACAGCTTCAGCGGCGCCACCGTGGCCGTTAAAGTGAACGGCGCCATCCGCGAGGCCATCGTGTCCGAGACCGGACGCTTTACCGTAACGCTGCCCGCAGGCACCGAGGCCGTACTGCGCTTCGAGATGCCCGGTCACCTCACCAAGGAAGTGGTGGTGGACACCCACTTCGCGCAGGACGGCGCACCCGGCCAGCGTGTGCGCCGCGTGCGCTTCGCCGTCATCCTGGAACTGGAGCGCCACATGGCCGGCTTCCGTTACCAAGGCCCCGTGGGCAGCATCGGGTTCGATCAGGGTGGTGGCTGCATGGCCGTGGCCCGCGAACGCAAGCTGGTCCCCGCCAAGCGCCAGGCGACCATGGTGTTCTGATCGCCTGCAAAGCCCCAAAGCACAAAGCCCCTGCGGACAATGGTCCGCAGGGGCTTCGCGTTCCGTGCAGCCTGCCCCGCTTATCTTCGGAACAATGGTCGCCACGCTGGTCCGCTCGTTAGCCTGCCTATGCCTTCTACTGTCCGCAGTGCCCTGCACGGCGCAGACCCTGCCGCCAATTGTGGTGTATGGCAGGGTGGGGCAGGTGTCCGTGGCGCCCAATGGTTCGTTGTGGCTCACCACCCGAACGGGCAACATCTACCACAGCGCTTCGGTGGATTCCGTTTGGCTGAAGGGCCTGCAGACCAATCCGGGTGCCGACCACGCCGGGCTCTCCACCTGCTTCGATCGCATCCTGTTCTTCACCAGCGACACGGCCATCCTGTACGGCAACATCCGTTGTGCCTCCGATAGCTACGACAGCAACTGCCTGCACCGAACCACCGATGGCGGCCGCAGTTGGTTCGTGGTGCGTTTCGGTAAGGACGATGTATGGGTGCGCCACGGACAAACGCTTACTGGTGGCCAGGGCTACATCTCGGCATCCAACGGCCGCATCTACCGCACCAACGACCAAGGCATTACGTGGCACGAGCTGCCCAGGATCTTCGGGAAGGAACGCGAGGCCTATTACCGGGCACCGGACCTGTGGTCGTTCCACTTCGCCGATACCAGCACGGCCATCGCCACCAACCGCAGCAATCACCTGGCCATTTCCAGCAATGGCTTTGTCACCGCGCAGCGCATACCCACACCGCTGGACCAAGGCCTGTTCCAGCGGGTGTACAAGCCCTACTACCTCAACGGCAAGGGCCGCAAATACGTGGACAATTGGAACATCGACAAGGTGCGGATCTTCGGCGACCACCTGGTGGTGCTGCAGAACAGGCGCATGTACCACACGCGGCGCGATAGCATTGTGTGGAAGGCCGCTTCGGTGGATGTGCTGGACCTGGAGGTGGATGATGCCTCAGGCAGGCTCTTCGCCATTACGGCCGACCAAGGGGTGGGGGAGTTCGCTGCCGACCTCAGCTTCACGTCGTGGGGACAGGTGAACACCGGCGTACGGCCGTTGAACATCAGGGTGCAGCTCGATGTGGTCCACCTGCTCTATGCTACCTACGTGGACGAAGTGGGCACCGATGTGGTGCGCGATCAGGTGGCCGGCCTCACCGTTACCGAGAAGGACGTGAAACGCGTAGGTGGCTACCACGTATTCCGCGCCACTGCGGACAGCATCCGGTACACCACGGTGCGGTCGCATTAAGGTGTGGGAAAGCGCTCACCAGCCCCTCAGCGGCTGTACACCTGCCCGCTCGCCAGGTCCGTAACGCTGGCACGCCGCCCGTCCGCCACCACGAACAGCCGCGGAGCAGTGGTCCGTTGCTGGCCAATGGGGTAGGCCTTCAGTGTATCGCCATGCCGCTCGTAGTGCAGGAACAACGAATCCACGCCTTGGCCGCGCAGGGTGCTGCGCTGTAGCGCCAGAATATCATCACACAATGCAAGCTTCAGCCGGTGGCCGTCCTCGGCGGTGAAATAGCGCAGCGGTGTGCAACGCGGTCGGCGGTCCAAGTAGGCTTGTATGCGCAGATCGTGCGGGTCGTTGGTGGCGTACTGGATCCGCATACGCGTTCCGGTGCCCACCAACCCCTTGCGGGCATCCAGCCGCTGCCACACATACATCTGCGCATCGCCCACGCGGTAGGCCAGCAGGCCCCGTTGCACGGCACCGTTGCCGTTGGGGCCCGGTTGCCAACCCTCGCGCACTATGGTGGCCTCTGTTTCCGTCGTCGGGCCCAGTATGGGCACAAAGGGCGCGTAGTAATTCCAAGCCACCAGGCCCCAGACCACCAGGAACAGGATGCCGAAGGCCCACGCGTTGTTCATGTTCTGGCGTAACGGACGTAAGGTAGTGCACGGGTCCGCCCGAACACTGTGTGGCACCATGGTGCTCCAGGCGTTCGAAGTGGCCTGTGAATGGAACGGGGCCGCCTCGCGATCGCGAAGTGGCCCCGTTCATCAAGGTGCATGGCGCTACTTCACCATCACCACTACGAGGTATTTGGACAGGCTCCAGAACTCGTCCTTGTCCTGGATCACCAGCTTCTCGCCACCGTTCTCCCAGGTGTAGCTGCCGTCCGGATGCGGTGTGGCCAGGCGTGCCTTTTTGGCACCGATCACCACTGCGCTGGTCTGCGAGAGGTCGATCTGCTGGAACGACTCCTTGTTGAGCCCTTCCGTCTTCATCTTATCGGTGGCGCCGATGCCTGCGATGCCGCCCTCCTTGGTGAGCACGCCCTTCTCGCGCAGGTCCTTGCTACTGCCCGCCACGTAATAAGCGGTGTTCATCTCCGCCTCCTGCAGGGCGGCCAGTTGTTCCTTGTCCTTGTACATGCCGAACCAGTATTGCACGGCCCGGTTCGAACCGGCCAATTGCTGCTTCAGAGCGGCCACCTCCGATCCCTTGTCGGCCACCTGTTGCTCCAACGAGGCAATGGCGGTCTCCAGTTGGGCGATCTTCTCCGCCGAGCCCTTCGTCTGTTTGCGCAATTGGGCGATCAGCTTCTTGTTCTCGGCCAACAGGCCATCAATGCTCTGGATGTCGGCCAGGATGCTCTCTTCCACATCGCCTGCCTCGGCGGCCGGGGGCGGCCCCACCAACTGGCCCTCCTTGGACCGTATGGCCCGCAGGTTATCGCTGATCCGGCCGAAGGTGCTCAGTACCATGGTCATGGTCGAGTCTTTCTGCGCAGACTCGGTCATCATCCGTTCATGCTCCTGCAGGAGCTGTTTGTAGGCCTCGCTTTCCTTGGGCTCGGTCTGGCACCCGGCCATCAAGGCGACAAGGGAGGTCGAGAGGATCACATGGGTGGTTTTCATGGGATGCGTAGGATTTGTCGGTGAAGTGGTCGTTCGTTCCCGACTACCAACTTATAGCCGCAGCCCCTTCCCGAACATGATGCATGTTGGTTTTCGGCCCGGTGCCCACCAGCCCCTTTCGTAGGGTTATGGCTTACCCCCGGCCGGATCAAACCAAGGCCCGGCGCACGTGTCCACCTGCCATGATGCGTTCAATGACCCTGTTGGTGCTGCTGGGCCTCGCTGTGCCCTGCGTTGCTCAACCACCGAACATCCTGCTTGTCATTGCCGATGATCTGGGGCTGGACCCCGTGCCAGGCTACCTGCCCGGACCGGTGAAGGCCGCCATGCCCAACCTGGAGGCGCTGATGGCGCAAGGGCTCACCTTCGACCAGGTGTGGGTGGACCCCCTGTGCTCACCCACGCGCAGCACCATCATCACCGGGCGCTATGGTTCGCGCACCGGTGTGCTGAACCCCGGCGACCTCTCCTTGCTGCCCGCCACCGAGGTCACCCTGCACCGCTACCTCACCGATCTGGGCAGCGGCTATTCCTCCTGCATCATTGGCAAATGGCACCTGGGCGGCACCCCGCCCGATCCCACATACCCGAACACCATGGGCGTGCCGCATTTCGCGGGCCTGCTGAGCGGTGCGGTGGCCGACTACAGCAGCTGGCCCCTCACCGTGGACGGCACCACGTCGCAAAGCACCGACTACATCACCACCGCCCTCACCGACAGGGCCATTGACTGGATCGACCAGCAGAGCACCCCGTGGTTCTGCTGGCTGGCCTACACCGCGCCGCACACGCCCTTCCACCTGCCGCCCGCGGAGCTGCACCAACAAGGCGCCCTGCCCACCGACCCGGAGAGCATTGCCGCGGACCCGCTGCCGTACTTCCTGGCCATGGTGGAGAGCGTGGACCACGAACTGGGCCGCGTGCTCGCATCGCTAACGCCCGAGGAACGCGCCAACACGGTGGTGATCTTCATCGGCGACAACGGCACCACGGGCAGCGTGATCCAAGCGCCCTATGTGCCCCAGCACGCCAAGGGGAGCCTGTACGAGGGCGGTGTGCGCGTGCCGCTGGTGGTGGCCGGGCCCGGGGTAACGCGCGCCGGCCAGCGCGAGGCCGCCCTGGTGAACAGCACGGACCTGTTCGCCACCCTGGTGGAACTCACCGGCCACCCGCTGCCCAGCTACGAGGACAGCCGCAGCCTGGTGCCCCTGTTCACCCAGCCCGGTCTGTCCGTGCGTTCGTGCCTCCAAGCCTACGTGTCGCAAGGCACCGTTAGCGGCCATGCCCTCCGCAACGAACGCTGGAAGCTGCTGGTCCCGGACAATGGGCCCGAGCGCTTCTTCGATCTGCTGAACGACCCGTGGGAGAGCACCGACCTGCTCGCCACCGGCCTCAACGCCGCCCAGCAACTGGCCTACGACCAGCTGGTATTCGCATGCGAGCAGCCCACTGGCATCGCGCACCCGGCAGCCTCGCAGGACTTCGCCTTACTGCCCGACCCGGCCAGTGGTGGCCTTCGGGTGCAAGCCCCGCTGGCCGCCCCCGTGCAGGTGCGCCTCTACACCGCCGCGGGTGCGCTGGTGCGTACGCAGCGCACCAGTTCCGTGCTGGACATCGCGGGCCTGCGGCCCGGGGTCTACCTGGTGCACCTGGCCCAAGGAGACCGTACCCAGGTGCTCCGCTTCGTGAAGCCCTAGGTGGGACATGGGGTGGGTGCCGGGCGGGCTAAAGAGCGATCCGTTCAGCCGACGGCCGTCCTCGAGTATTAGCCCACCCTGGCCAAAGTGCTGTCCGCTCTGGTGGAGTAAACCGCACCTGTAAGGTCCGAGAATGACGAATTCAAGCATTGTCCGTTCATCACCGCCTCGTTCACATGATGTGTACCCCAACCGCAGGAGAATGCGCCCATGGCCTCATTCCATGGAAGGGGCCCACTTGCGGCTCAGCGGCACTTCCGGGGATTGAGCAAGGACGGCGATAGGAGAGGGGAGGAGGCGCTACCAACGCATTCGACAGAGGAACGTGGTGTTGGTTTTGTTCGTGTGTGGCAGGGTGCAGCATGAACCAATGTGGGCAGTACCTGCCAAGAATACCAAAGGCCCCCGGATCAACCGAAGGCCTTCGCTATGCGTGTTCGTTCCGATCAGAATCCTCCCACACCCGGCCCCGCAGCCACACCCTGGTTCAGGTGCGCGGCCAGTGCGGCCTCGTTGGGGATCAGTACACGGCGCGCCTTGCTGCCCTCGAAGGCACCGAGGATGCCAGCGGCCTCCAATTGGTCCACGATGCGGCCGGCGCGATTGTAGCCGAGCTTCAGTTTGCGCTGGATCAGGCTGGTGCTGCCTTGTTGCGTTTGCACCACGAGTCGGGCGGCCTCCTCGAACATGCTGTCGCGGTCGCCGTCGTCCAGGTCCACGCCGCCTTCGCCATCCTCAGTGGGCACCTCGGGAAGGAGCAGCGCATCGGGATAGCCGCGTTGGTTGCCGATGAAGTCGCAGATCTTGTCCACTTCGGGCGTGTCCACGAAGGCGCACTGGATGCGGATGAGGTCGTTGCCGGTGCTCAGGAGCATATCACCACGACCGATCAGCTGGTCGGCGCCGCCGGCATCGAGGATGGTGCGGCTATCGATCTTGCTGGTTACGCGGAAGGCGATGCGTGCCGGGAAGTTGGCCTTGATGGTACCGGTGATGATGTTGACGCTAGGACGCTGCGTGGCGATGATCAAGTGGATACCAATGGCACGCGCCAACTGGGCCAGACGGGCAATGGGCGTTTCCACCTCGCGGCCCGCGGTCATGATCAGGTCGGCGAACTCGTCCACCACCAACACAATGTAGGGGAGGTAGCGATGACCGTTCTCCGGATTGAGGCGGCGGCTGATGAACTTGGCGTTGTACTCCTTGATGTTGCGGCACTGCGCATCCTTCAGCAGCTCGTAGCGCTCGTCCATCTCGATGCACAGGCTGTTCAGCGTGGCCACCACCTTCTTGGTGTCGGTGATGATCGCCTCGCCCTCGCCGGGTAGCTTGGCCAGGAAGTGCCGCTCGATCTTATTGAAGAGCGTCAGTTCCACCTTCTTCGGGTCCACCAGCACGAACTTGATCTGGCTGGGGTGCTTCTTGTAGAGCAGGCTGACAAGGATGGCGTTCAGGCCAACGGACTTACCCTGGCCCGTGGCACCGGCCATCAGCAGGTGCGGCATTTTGGCCAGGTCGGTCACGAAGGTCTCGTTGCTGATGGTCTTGCCCAGTACGATGGGGAGGTCCATGCTGCTGTTCTGGAACTTCTCGCTGGCCACAACGGCACGCATACCCACCACTTGGGGCTTGCTGTTGGGCACTTCGATACCGATGGTGCCTTTGCCGGGAATAGGCGCGATGATGCGGATGCCCAGCGCGGCGAGGCTCAGCGCGATGTCGTCCTCCAGGTTCTTGATCTTGCTGATGCGCACCCCGGCTTTGGGAATGATCTCGTACAGGGTGACCGTGGGTCCGATGGTGGCCTTGATCTTGTCGATACCGATATTGTAGTGACCCAGGGTCTCTACAATGCGGTCCTTGTTCATCTCCAGTTCCTCCTTGGTCACGGTCACCTCACCAGTGCCATGGTCCACCAGCAGGTCCAGCGGGGGCAGCTCATAGCTGCTCAGGTCCAACTTGGGGTCGTACTCGCCGAACTCCTGCAGCTTCGCCTCGATCTCGTCCTCGCTCAGCACAGCCTCTTCGGGCGCGGCCACCTGCACATCCATGCCGTTCAGGTTGCCGTTGAGGGCGTCCATGGGCGATAGGACAGGGGAGAGGATGGGGTCCTGCACTTCCAGCGGGGCGCTCTCGAGCTCCAGTTCCGCGATGGGCGCCAGTTCCATTTCCGCCACTTCGGGCTCTTGCTCTTCCTCGGTCTCTTCGGCCAGTTCTTCCTCTTCGACCTCCAGTTCTTCGTCCTGCTCCAACTCCTCGTCCTCGTCGAGATCTTCTTCTTCCGCAGCGGCCACAGGGGTAACAGCGGCAGCCATGGCAGCAGCAGTGGTCTTGAGGCGCACACCACTGGCGGGCGCCGCTACAGGCTCGTCATCGTCCTCTTCATCGGCCACAGCACTGGCACGGAGGTTCCGCATGCGCTCGAACGCATTCTCCAACCAATGGAAGCTGAGGTTGAAGGTGTACACGACGAAGGCGCCGGCAGCGAAAACGATGAGCGCCCCTGCGCCGAAGTTGCCGAGCAGCGTGGTGAGGTGCTTGGTGATCGCGAAGCCCACGCCACCTCCCAGGAACATGTATTCGCCGCGGAAGAAGAAGCCCAGCAGGGCGGGCAGCCACACCATGGTCATGGCGGTCCAACCCAGTGTGCGCCGTGCGGGCAGCAACCAGGTGCCCAACAGGATGCGGATGCCGCTCAGGAAGCTCCACAGCGGCAGTGCGAAGGCCGCCACGCCGAACCAGATGTAGATGAAGCGATGAGCGGTGATGGCGCCCAGCTTGCCCAGCCAGTTCTCTGCACGGATGTCGGTGCGGAACACCTCCACCCACGAGCGGGCCATGAGGTCCTGGTCCTCGCGCCAAGTGAACAGGTAGCTGGTGAAGGCCACCAGCAGGTAGGCACTGAGCAGCACCATGAAAAGCCCGAACACCTTGTGCGTGCGCTCGTCGCCCAAGAAGGACTTGAAGCGCGCCCAGCGTCCGTCACCGGCAGGGGCCGATGAAGCGCGGCGACGCTTTTTCGGGGCTTCTTCTTCGGTGCGGTCCTCCCGCAAGCGGTTGCTCTTTTCCTTGGCCAAGTTGCAATGGGTCTGAACCCCACGTGCGCGGGGCGATCAAAAGTATCCGGGGGGCTAAGGGGTAACGGCCAGTCACACCGCGCTATTATCAACAGCAGCGTGGTGGTAAGCACGGCCAACACGGCGCGATCGGCCGCAAATGGAACGCCCCCGGAGGCTGTCCGGGGGCGTGACGCTGGCTTTTTGTGTGGCCACTCACATGGCGAAGGTGCCGAGCACTTCCGCCAGCTCGTTGTTGAGCACGTTAGGCGGCACGGCCTGATACTCCTTCTTCACATCGAACTTGGCCTGGTCCACCTTGCCGGGGGTAACGGTGATGGCCTCCAAGCGCATGCGCATACCGTATTGCAGCACATCATAGCGCATCAGCACGCCGGGCACTTCGGCAAAGGGGCCGAACCAGTTGGGGTTCTTCAGATCGATCCTGTCGGTGTACCACACTTCCACTTCAGCATCGTTCAGGTCCTCGAACACGGCAACGGCCTTGCGGCAGGGGTATCCCGCAATGGTGTCCATTTCCTGGGTGAACAAAAGGATGGGTTTCGACTGCTGCTGGGTGAACAGGGGCAGGTCCACAGGTAGGATGTGCGCCACGATCTTCTTGCTCATCAGGCTCAGGTGGTAGTCCATGGCCTGCTCGCTGTTGTTGGTGACCAGCGTGGTGCGGAAAATGCCCATGCCGGCGCTCAGTTCAGCCACCTGCCGGTCGTCCGAGAAGCTCAAGACCGTCTTTTCGGGCAGCATCCCGGCCATGATCCCGTTGGGGTCGTACTCGGGGAAGGTCATGGCATACTCGATCACCCCTTCGTGCACCTTGGAGTTGAGCAGTCCGGCGTTGCAGCCACCGAGGAGCATGGCCGCGGAGACACAAGCAGCGGTGGACAGGGAATAGGAACGGTTCATCGGTGGAATGAGCTTGAAGGTGCCCGTTCTACGCAGGTTGGTCGGACAGCGTTTCATGTTCGTCGGCAAGGGGCCTCCGGGGCCTCGCACTACCTTTGGCCGCCCCACAACGGGCATGCATGGAATTACGACTGATCGAAGCGGCCTCGGAGATCGGGGCCGGCACAAGGGGCACCAGCATGGGCATGTCGGCCCTGCGCGTGGCCGCCTGGAAACTGGGCAGCGAACTCTTCGGCCACGCCGAGGAGAGCATCCTGCGCGACGAGAACGACGTGCTTTACGAGGACGACATTTCGCCCAATGCCCACCATATAGATGGACTGATCCGCTTTGAGAGCGACCTGGCCTATGAGGTATATAAGTACCTAAGGCACAGTGTTTTTCCAATTGTCGTTGGAGGTGATCATTCAATTGCCATTGGCTCGGTATCAGGCACCAAGATGGCCTTCCCCGAGCAGCGCGTAGGAGTGGTGTGGATAGATGCCCACGCCGACCTGCACACCCCTTGGACCACCCCCAGTGGAAACGTGCACGGGATGCCACTGGCCCTGCTCATGCAGATCGAGAAAAAGGGGAAGAACCGTCCGCAGGTGTACACCATGGACACTTGGGACCGCCTCCGCAAGATCGGTGTCAGTGGGCCCAAGATGCTGCCCTCGGACCTCGTTTTCATCGCCCTGCGCGATTACGAACCCGAAGAGGAGGCCATCATCAAGGAACTGGGCATCAAGGTGATCACGGTGGCCGATCTGCGGATGAAAGGCGCCGCCGCCGTGGTGAGCGAGACCCTGGCCCACCTCAGCCTCTGCGAACGCCTGCACATCAGTTTCGATGTGGACAGCTTGGACCCCAGCATTTCCGTGGGAACCGGAACCCCTGTGCCCGATGGACTTTGGGCCGATGAGGCGTCCACCTTGCTGCAAGGCTTCTGCGCCGATCCGCGCACGGCCACGTTGGATGTGGTGGAGATCAACCCCGCCCTCGACACCGGCAATGCCATGGCCGAGGCCGTGCTCAAGATCCTCGAACCGCTTTTCCCCATCCTGCGCGCAAGATGAGGTCTGAACCGCTCATATGCTCATTAGCATTTTCAACGGGAACGAGGGTGTGACTACCCAGGTGGAGGCAGAGCAGGTCGGTGATGCCGAGTTCAAATTGCTTGAAAATGACCTTGTCGATCCTCGATTGACGACAGGGGTCACGATCAATGCAAAACGGCTTGAGGACAGTTCCTATGAAGTTATCTCGGTCCAGGACGCCTCTACTTTCGTGACGCGCAGGTTCATCCTTTCAGCAAACTACACAGAGTCTGACTATCGCGTGCTTGGTGATGAGTTGGCGAAGCACGGAGGCTTCTGGCAGGTCGACCTAGGCTACTACCTCACGATCAATGTTCCCAGAGACTTCCCATATGATATCGATCGTGTCATGTCCGAACTTGAGATCCATCTGACAGAGAAGGGAATGGATCAAAGGCATCCATGAGCCACCAAACCGCCTCCGCCGTCATACTGGTCCGTCCTACGGGCTTCGGCTACGACCCAGAAACGGCCGAGAGCAACGCCTTTCAGCAGGTGCGCCTCGATGCGGACGTGAAACGCAAGGCGGCCGAGGAGTTCGATGCGCTGCTGGATGCCTTGCGCCACTTCGGCATCCGGGCCACGGTGCTCGATCCCGTTGACCCCACAGCGCCCAACGGGGTGTT
>CAZQFG010000038.1:0-17810 GCA_964592515.1 uncultured Chryseobacterium sp.
TCCATGGTGGCCGCACCGTCGTGTACCTCACCGATCTTGTGGACAAGACCCGTGTAGTACAGGATGCGCTCGGAAGTGGTGGTCTTCCCGGCATCAATGTGCGCCATGATGCCGATGTTGCGCGTATATGTAAGGTCCCTCTTGGCCATTGTTCTGTTCGCTTACCGTCGTTATCAGAAACGGAAGTGGCTGAACGCCTTGTTGGCCTCTGCCATCTTGTGCACTTCCTCCTTTTTCTTGAAGGCAGCACCCTCCTCCTTCGAGGCGGCAAGGATCTCGTTGGCCAGTTTCATGGCCATGCTGCGCTCGTTGCGACCGCGGGCATAACCGATCAACCACTTCATGGCCAGGCTCTTCTTGCGCTCCTCACGCACGGCCTGGGGGATCTGGAAGTTGGCACCACCCACACGGCGGCTACGAACCTCCACCTGAGGCGTGACGTTCGTGAGGGCCTTGCGGAACACCTCCAGACCGTCCTCGCCGCTCTTTTCAGCAACAATGTCGATGGCGTTGTAGAAGATGTCGAACGACTTGCTCTTCTTACCGTCGTACATCAGGTTGTTCACGAACTTGGTCACCTGCTGATCACCGAACTTGGGGTCGGGCAGGGTCGTGTGTTTGACTGCTTTCTTGCGCATGGCTCGTTAACGCTATCCGTGAACGCTTACTTCTTCTTCTTGGCAGGCGCCTGTCCGGGCTTCGGACGCTTGGTGCCGTACTTGGAACGACGCTGGTTGCGACCCTCAACACCGGAGGTATCGAGCACACCACGTACGATGTGATATTTCACACCGGGCAGGTCCTTTACACGACCTCCGCGCACCAGCACGATGCTGTGCTCTTGGAGGTTGTGACCTTCACCACCGATGTAGGCGATGACCTCGTAACCATTCACCAAGCGCACTTTGGCCACCTTACGAAGGGCCGAGTTCGGCTTCTTCGGGGTGGTGGTGTACACTTTGGTGCATACGCCGCGGCGCTGAGGGCAGCGGGTCAGTGCGACCGACTTGCTCTTGTACTCAGGGTTCTCGCGGCCCTTGCGGATCAGCTGTTGGATCGTTGGCATGTGCTCCTTTCGTCTTGGCTGTCAGGCGTTTCCGCGCATTCCTTGGCGAAAACGGGCTGCGAAGGTACGTAGATCCCCTTTTCCAACACCCATTGGTGAATGAAAAAGTGCCTGCCCTGCACGACCACATGGCCTCCTTCACGATCGGATAGCCGGACGTTAAACCACATTAATCACTCTTTATCAGCCATTTACACACACATCCGACCCCCCAATCCCACTGCTAGCCATAGCCGCATTACCTGATCAACCCGGCGTAACGATGCTCGGACCCCGTATCTTTGTTCAGATCATATGATCTTATAAATGGACCTCGGGAGCATCACTTACTACTCCATCGACCCACGGATGCTCAATCTGCTGGCCACCATCCACCACCGATTAGGCGAAGTCCACGCACGACACCTGCATCGCTGTCCACCCGAACTGGAGAAAGCCTACCGAGTGAGCAGCGTACATGCCACCCTGGCCATAGAGGGTAGTTCGGTGGACATGCTACCCGTGGCCGAACTGGTGGCACGCCCTGCCTCGGTGACCGGCCCCGCCGATCTGGAAGTGGTGAATACCCATCGGGTCCTGGAGATCCTGCCTGACCTCGACCCTTTCTTCGCCAACGACCTCCGGCAGGCACATGGTGTGCTCATGCACGGCCTCGCCATGGACGCCGGGCATTTCCGCACGGGCCCCATGGACGTGCTCTACGGCGACCCACAGCCCTTGCGCACCGCCAGTGCTCACGATCTGCCCGCTGCCGTACAAGACCTATTGCGCTATGCCGAGGAGGACGACTTCCCTCCCCTTCTTACCAGTTGTGTGCTCCATTTCGGCCTGGTCTACCTGCGTCCGTTCGCGGCCGGCAATGGGCGCCTGGCCCGCCTCTGGCAAAAACGACTGCTCATGCGGCACTGGGATGTGTTCGCCTACTTGCCCATGGACGCCTTCATCCTGAAGGCCGAACCCGCCTATCATGCCTCCTTGGAATATGCCGATCGCCGGGGTGATTGTGGTGGCTTCATTGTCTATATGCTTGAACGCATGGATGAGGCCCTCGCCGAACTCCTCGCCGAACCTGACCCAGTGCGCAAGGCACCCGACCGCATGGCCACCTTCCTTCAGCAATGGGGCGGCCGATCGTTCCGTCGCAAGGACTACCTGGCCTTCTTCCCAGCACTGAGCACAGCAACGGCAACGCGTGACCTGCGCGAGGCTGTAGCTGACCGAAAACTGAGCATGACCGGTCTTGCGCGTGCGGCCGTTTACAAGCTGGTGGAATAACGACAGAACCATGCGGTGATAGTCACCTGGAACAGGGTGCTTCCCCATGTGCACCGGGAACCGCTCTGCCATCTCCATGGATGTTGAAATCCCGCGACAAACCCCACCAATGCCCCGGCTACCTTTGTAGCTTCCCATGAATTACTTGGAAGGACTGAACCCCGCACAGCGCGCGGCGGTGGAGAATACCGAAGGCCCCACGATGGTGATCGCAGGTGCTGGCAGCGGTAAAACACGTGTGCTCACCGTACGCATTGCCCACCTGATGGCCGCCAAGGGCGTGGACCCCTTCCGCATCCTTGCCCTCACCTTCACAAACAAGGCGGCGAAGGAGATGAAGGAGCGCATCGGCAAGATCCTGGGCGGGCAGGGCAACACCGATGCACGCAACCTCTGGATGGGCACCTTCCACAGTGTGTTCGCTCGCATTCTCCGCGCCGAGGCCGACAAGCTGGGCTACCCCAAGGATTTCACCATCTACGACAGCGACGACAGCCGCAGCGTCATCAAGGGCATCCTGAAGGAGTGGCAGTTGGACGACAAGTTGTACAAGCCCAACCAAGTTCACGGTCGTATCAGCATTGCAAAGAACAACCTGATCGGTCCGCTGGAATACCTGGCCAATGCCGAACTGATGGCCGGCGATGCCGCAGTGGGCCGCGAACGCATTGGCGAACTGTACAAGGCGTACGCCGAAAAGTGCTTCCGCGCTGGTGCCATGGACTTCGACGACCTGCTGTACAACACATCGCTGTTGTTCCGCGACCATCCGGAGACGATGTTGAAGTACCAGAACCGCTTCCAGTACATTCTGGTGGATGAGTACCAGGACACCAACCTGGTGCAGTATAACATCGTGCGCACGTTGGCGGCGCGGCATGAGAACCTGACCGTGGTGGGTGACGACAGCCAGAGCATCTACGCATTCCGCGGGGCCAACATCCAGAACATCCTCAACTTCCGCAGCGACTACCCGGACCACCAGCTCTTCAAACTGGAACAGAACTACCGTAGTACGAAGACCATCGTGGGCGCGGCCAATTCGCTGATCGAGAAGAACAGGGACCAGATCAAGAAGACGATCTGGACGGACAATGTGGAAGGCGATCGGATCCGTGTACACCGCGCACTGAGCGACAATGAGGAGGGCGCCTTTGTGGCACACAGCATCTTCGAGACGCGCATGCAACAGCAGGTGCCGAACAAGGGCTTCGCCATTCTCTACCGCACCAATGCCCAAAGCCGCAGCATGGAGGAAGCGCTGCGCAAGCTCAACATCCCCTACCGCATCTATGGCGGCCTCAGTTTTTACCAGCGCAAGGAGATCAAGGACCTCATCGCCTACTTCCGCCTGGTGTGCAACCCGCGCGATGAGGAAGCCCTGAAGCGCGTTATCAACTATCCCACACGCGGCATTGGACAGACCACCGTGGACAAGCTCTTGGTGACCAGCGCGGCCCAGTCCACCTCCATTTGGGACCTACTGACCGAACAAGCCCAGTTGGTGGACGTGCATGGTGGCACACGCAAGGCACTCGCCGAGTTCGTGCTGATGATCCAAGGCTTTCAAGCCCAACTACCCACGCACAGCGCTGCCGTGCTTGGCGAAGAGATCGCGCGCCGCACCGGCATCCTCAAGGACCTGTTCACGGACAAGACGCCCGAAGGCATCAGTCGTTACGAGAACATACAGGAACTGCTCGCCGGCATGAAGGAATTCAGTGACCGCGACGCCGAGACCAGTGATATTCCGCGCACACTCAGCGACTTCCTGATCGATGTGGCCTTGTTGACCGACGCGGACAACGAGGACCCGAACGACACGGACCGCGTGAGCCTGATGACCATCCACGCAGCGAAGGGACTGGAGTTCCCCCACGTGCATGTTGTGGGTCTGGAGGAGGACCTCTTCCCGAACCTGATGGCCGTGCAGACCAGGGCCGATCTGGAAGAAGAACGTCGCCTGTTCTACGTGGCCCTTACTCGCGCTGAGAAACGCTGCACTCTGAGCTACGCCATGAGCCGGTACAAGTGGGGCAACCTCACCACCAGCGAGCCCAGTCGGTTCATCGAGGAGATCGATGAGAAGTACCTTGAAATGCCGCGCACCAGCGAGCGTGCGGCTTTCGGTGGAAGCACCAGCACGGCGCCACCTTGGGCACGCAACAGCCCCGGCCAGGATCGCAGTTCCGGTGATGAACGCTCTTCAAAGCCCATCTACGGACGCGAGCGTTCAGCACCTGGTGTGCAGCGTCCTGTAGGACGGACAACTGCTCCAGCACCGGCCACGCCTCCTGTGCAAGCACCCGGCAAGAACCTGAAGCGCATCAGCACCACTGGTACCCCGCTGGAAGCGACCAGTACCCTGGGTGGAGCAGTGCCTGCGATCAGTGAGGGTATGACCGTGGAACACGAGCGCTTCGGCAAGGGCAAGGTGCTGAAGGTAGAAGGCAATGCACCGGACCTTAAGGCCACGATCTTCTTCCCCAGTGCAGGCCAAAAACAATTGCTGTTACGCTTCGCGAAGCTGACCGTGGTGGAGGGCTGAGCCGCAAAGGCTGGGCCTCTATCACGAATTGAATCCGATAGGGAATAAGGTGCTTTCGGCCATGGTGGACCGAGCCTGATCAGAACACGATCTTCTGACGGCGGATCCGTGCGCGATACTTCTTGGAACCGCTACGGTACCTGAACAGCTTGTAATGCACCTGCGCCTTAACGAACAGGTAGGCATCCAGATCGGTGGGATCACCGCGTTGCTGTCCCACGTTGGTTTGGCCTGGGATGAGTCCAAGACTGGGATCGGCGAGGTATACCGCTTCTGGTCCTCGCGCTGCGAGCAGTGCAGCGGGGTCGTAATATGATCCGCTTACATCATCGATGTAGTCGGTGAATGTCTTGGTGTACTGGATCTCGATACCTGCGCTGATCGCCTTGCTGAATGCCTTGCGAAGCCCAAAACCCATCGGAATGCAGAATCCATAATTGTTGTATTCTTCCGCACCACCAGTAAGACCCTGTCCTTCGGTGCTGAGCGGTTTGAGGCGCACCCAACTGTTGTTGAACTGGGTCCGTGGATCGAAATAGAAACCACCGACGCCCGCGAAGGCATAAAGTCCGACACGCGAGGATTTCGTTCCCTTCACACCCCGCAGATCATACACGTGCCCCAATTCCTCCCGATAGAAGTGCAGCTCGATCACGAGCGAACCCTCGAACACATCGGACTTGAAGTTCAGGTTGCGGTTCTGGCGGAACGGCTCCTCGGTGAGGTTGTCATTGCCTGCCAGCACGCCATATGTCAAGCGACCACGAAGCGCCACCTTACGCGCCAAGTAATAGCGGTAACCGAGACTTACGGCAGGTCGTGTCTTGCTTAGTTCAAGGTCCCACAGAAATGGCGAACCGATCTGGTTTCGACCTCCAAGTTCACCAAGGAAGTTAGAGATCCCAAAGCCGAACTCCACCTCCTTTCGGTGGGTCTTCCAATAGCTTGATTGCCGGAAATACTGGGCAGCCACCGGACCCCATCCCAGCACACAAAGGAGCAGGGCAAGGACGAGAGTGCGGTACCTGTTCTGTGACATGGAAGCTATTCCGGAGCAGCCAAATATAGAAGGATTCCTTTCCACCAACAGTCGATGACTTACGTCCTCCCCTATTCCAAGGACGATGGATCACGCCAGGGTTGCCTTTATAACGGCACCGATCCACCTGGGTTACAACGGCTGTCAGCGTCCGGCCCACCACAGTACTACGCCTGCGCATACAGATACGTTCAGCGAATGTTTGCTGCCGTGCTGCGGAATGACCACACAACCATCGCACGCTTGGATGGCCGCATCGGATACCCCCTCCACTTCGTTACCCAGCACCAAGGCCAATGGTCGGTCATCTCGGTGGATGCGATCAATGGGAACGGCCTCGACGGTCTGTTCAACGGCCAGTACCCGATAGCCTTCGGCCTGTAGGGCACGTACGGCCTCGGCAGCGTCCGGCGCGTGCTCCCAAGGCACGCTCTGCGTGGCACCCAATGCGGTCTTCTCGATCTCACGGTGCGGCGGCAATGGCGTGAACCCGCACAGAACGATCCGCGATGCCCCGAACCCATCCGCCGTGCGGAAAATGGAGCCCACATTGTGGCGACTGCGCACATCATCCAGAATGACCACCACCGAACGCCCGTTCAAGCCGCGATAGTCCTCAGCGGACACACGTCCGAGTTCGTCCATGGTGAGCTTACGGTCCGTGGCTGGCATGTTGGGAAGATGTGTAGAACGCGGGTAGTGAACAGATAAAGCGCCCGTAGGTAGGCCGTAAATTGGCGGCCCGCGAAAATAGGCGCACATCCCAACTCCCGTCATGAGCAAGTCCGGCGCATCCGAAACGCCACTGATGCAGCAGTATTCCCGCATCAAGGGGCAACATCCCGATGCGTTGCTGCTCTTTCGCGTCGGAGACTTCTATGAGACCTTCGGAAGCGATGCTGTGAAGGCCTCCAAAGTCCTCGGCATCACTCTTACTAAGCGGAACAACGGAGGGAGCGTGGAAATGGAACTGGCCGGCTTCCCGCACCATTCCCTTGACACCTACCTGCCCCGCTTAGTGCGTGCCGGTCTGCGGGTCGCCATTTGCGACCAACTGGAGGACCCCAAACAGGCCAAAGGGGTCGTGAAGCGGGGCATCACCGAGGTGGTCACGCCCGGCGTCTCGTTCAACGACCAGGTGATCGAACAACGCGAGAACCATTGGCTGGCCGCGATCACCGTGCAAGGCGATCGCTGTGGCCTTGCGCTTTTGGACGTTACCACTGGTGAGTTCATGGTGGCGGAAGAGGAGGACGAACAGGTGCTGAAACTGCTGGACAGCCACGGGCCCAAGGAACTCCTGGTGCCGCGCGGCCGATTGGACCCGGTCATCGCCTCGTGCATCGAGCGGTTCCACACACATGTACTGGACGAATGGGCATTCACGGATGACATTGCACGTGAGCGCCTGTTGCGACAATTCTCCACGCTTTCGCTGAAAGGTTTCGGCATAGAAGACCTTAACCTGGGACAGCGCGCGGCCGGGGCGGTGTTGCACTACCTCGGCGAAACGCGCCACGACCGCCTGGCGCACATCACAAAGATCAGGTGGCTGCGACCTTCCACGCATGTGGCGCTCGATCGGTTCACCGTGCGGAACCTCGAACTGGTAAGCCCTGTGAACGAAGGTGGCCGGACCTTGCTGCAAGCGCTTGACCGGTGCACCACGCCCATGGGCTCTCGTTTGTTGCGCCGGTGGTTATTGTTCCCCCTGCTCGATGTGCAGGAGATCGTACAGCGACAGAACGTGGTGCAAGCCCTGTATGAAGAAGCAGGTCCTGCCGAGCTTTTGGGAGAACAGCTTGATCACATTGGCGACCTGGAACGATTGGCCGGGAAGGCAGCCGCAGGACGGATCAACCCCAGGGAGCTGTTGCAGTTGCACCATGCGTTGGAGGCTTCTTCGCGGATCGCCACAAGGCTCGCTTCAGCGGCACCGGCACTGCGTGAAATGGCAGCCACTGTGGTGCCACCCATGGAGCTTTCGGCCCGCATCGCCGCCACCATTGAGCCATCAACCCCCGTGAACATCCAAAAAGGGGGTGTGGTGCGCACTGGGGTCAGCCCTGAACTGGATGAGCTTCGCCATCTATCGGCACATGCCAAGGACCTGCTGCTGAACGTGCAACAACGCGAAAGCGAACGCACGGGCATCAGCTCCTTGAAAGTGGGCTACAACAACGTGTTCGGTTACTACCTGGAAGTACGGAACACGCACAAGGACAAAGTGCCAGAAGAGTGGGTGCGCAAGCAGACCTTGGTGAACGCCGAGCGCTACATCACCGATGAGCTGAAGACCCTGGAGGAACGCATTCTGGGTGCCGAGGAACGCATACTCGCGTTAGAGGCTGAACTGGTGCAGACACTCGTAGAGGCCACTGTTCAGGAGATCGGCCCGGTGCAACGCACCGCTGCGGCACTGGCGGCCATGGACGTTCTGCTGGGATTCGCGCGTATCGCAAAGGCACATGGCTATTGCAGACCGGTCATCGACATGGGACGTGTTCTGGATATCCAGGACGGGCGCCACCCGGTGATCGAACAACAACTACCACCCGATGCGCCATACGTGGCCAACGACCTATTGCTTGACCCGGACGACCGCCAGTTGGTGGTGATCACCGGCCCGAACATGAGCGGCAAATCGGCCCTGCTCCGCCAAACGGCGCTGATCGTGCTGATGGCACAGACCGGAAGCTACGTGCCATGCCGCGCTGCGACCATCGGTATGGTGGATCGCGTGTTCACCCGAGTGGGCGCATCGGATAACCTGGCCTCTGGCGAAAGCACGTTCATGGTTGAAATGAACGAGACCGCCAGCATCCTGAACAACCTTACCGAACGCAGCTTGGTGGTCCTGGACGAGATCGGTCGCGGAACGAGCACCTACGACGGGATATCCATCGCGTGGGCGATTGCCGAATACCTGCACGAACATCCCGCCCGCCCCAAGACCCTGTTCGCCACGCACTATCACGAACTGAACGAAATGGCGGCCTCGTTCCCCCGGATCCGCAATGCGAACGTGGCAGTACGCGAGGCCGATGGCCGGGTACTGTTCCTGCGCAAACTAGTGCCCGGCGGCAGTGATCGCAGCTTCGGGATCCACGTGGCGCAGATGGCGGGTATGCCCCAGCGCGTGATCCAACGCGCGAACAAGGTGCTGGCCCACTTGGAGCAAAGCCATGGGGGCGACCTTGGCGAAGCACCCTCTGAAGGAGGTCCCTCGCATGTACGCAGTGGAATGACCGAAGACCTCGGCCGCGAGCTACAATTGAGCATTTTCCAGCTGGACGACCCGGCCTTGGAGCGTATTCGGGACGAGATCAAGGCCCTCGACATTGACACGCTGACCCCGGTTGAGGCCTTGTTGAAGCTGAACGAGATCAAGCGATTGGTGACCCCGGCGAAACAGCGAACGAATAAAGTGTAGGTCGAAGTTTTGGAATTGAAGTCGGTTCATATATTTGCGCCCCGAACGCGAGAGTAGCTCAGTTGGTAGAGCACGACCTTGCCAAGGTCGGGGTCGCGGGTTCGAGTCCCGTTTCTCGCTCCAGTGAAGCCTCCCTGATGGGAGGCTTCACTATTTTTAGCCGTCCGCATCTGAACGACAGCGGTGGACGCCCGGGTGGTGAAATGGTAGACACGAGGGACTTAAAATCCCTTGGTCCGCAAGGGCCGTGTGGGTTCAAGTCCCACCCCGGGCACCCCGAACGCAGGTTGTAGCCGTGCCTCGAACACGCATAGCCCCCACCCCAAGCGGTTACCTGCATGCCGGCAATGCTGTCAATTTCCTTTTGACAAGGCTGCTGGCGATAGCTGACGAGAGCGATGTACTGCTCCGCATAGACGATCTGGACCAGGAGCGCGTGCGTCCCGAATACGTGGAGGACATTTTCATCCAGCTCGATCGGTCAGGCATCCACTGGGACAGAGGGCCACGCAACAGCGACGAACACTACGCCTATTGGTCGCAACAGTTCAGAATACCCCTCTACCACGGGCTCATTGCCGAACTAAGGTCCGCCAAGGTCTTGTTCGCTTGTACCTGCAGTCGAGCGAACATGGAACATTGTGCGTGCGCCACAAAAGGGACCGACCTGGATGAGCCCGAGGTGACCTGGCGCCTTGACATTCCCGGCTCGTGCCCGGTCACCTTCGACGACTCTTCCGGACCACATACCGTGGACCTTTCCGAGCTGATGCGTCCACCCGTGATCCGTCAGCGGAACGGCCGACCGGCCTACCAGGTGGCCTCGTTGGCGGATGACCTGCATTTCGGAATAGACCTGATCGTCCGTGGCGAGGACCTGCTGCCATCCACAGCCTGCCAAGTGTATATGGCGCACTTGCTCGGATACACCGCCTTCTGCGAAGCCCGGTTCATTCACCACCGCTTGCTGACGGATACGGCCGGTAACAAGCTCTCGAAATCCGCCGGGGCCGCAGCGCTAGCGCTTCATCGGTCGGAACAGACCGATGTGGACTCCTTGAGAAAGACCGCAATGACGCTCTTGGCCGAGCTTCGATAGCTCAAACAAAACCGACCACAGCCGTGACGATGGCCGTGGCGATGGAGGCCATGACCGCAATGACCAAAGCCGCGACAGCGAAACCTTTGCCCCTTTCGTCGCGCCAGCGGATCTGCTTGATGGAAATGGCCGAGAACACGAAGGCCACGATCAAAGCCGCGATAACCGCTATGGTGCTGGTGGTGAACAAGGCCAGCGCCACCGCGCCTAGCGCCACCACGAATGCAGGAACGGCCCACTTGTTCCATCGCCGTTCGGGCGTGATGTCAATCTGCATTTCCAACGGAATGACCGATCTCGGACCAGATGGCTCTAACGCTGGCGCCCGCTGCACGCGCGATGAGCTGTTGGTGTTGCGGGGCGCACGATCATAGATGGTCTTCGGCGGTCCCACAGTAACAGCGACCGGCAAAAACACGGGCCCTTCAACGCGCAACGAACCCATATCCGGCATGCGTACGGCCATGGGTTCCGAGCGCTCGATCGGCCGTTGTTGCTTGCGCGGTCGGAGGCCAAGGTCCAAGTGCCAACCGGGCTGGTGACGTCGCTTTTGGAACGCCCCTTCGTGCACCGTACGCTTTTCGGTGGTGCAGCCGGTAAGTAGCAAACCCAGCAACAGCCAAATGAAAGTTCGCCGGATGCTCATTTGCCGGGAGTGATCAGTTCGAACGCATCACCATCAAACAAGCCCATGTCGCTCAACTTCACATGCGGTATCACCAATAAGGCCATGAAGCTGAGGGTCATGAACGGAGCGCGCAACGTGCTCCCGAGCGCCTTCGCGGCACCATCCAATGCCGCATAAGCAGCGGCCACTTCGTACCCATCGGAAGTGGACATGATGCCCGCTACTGGAAGTGGCAGTGCCTGCACAACGCCTGCATCGCAAACGCTGATACCGCCTCGCTGGGCGATCACTGTATTGATGGCCTTACAGAGATCCGCATCGTTGGCACCCACGGCCACGATGTTGTGGCTGTCGTGGGCCACACAGCTGGCAATGGCACCGCGCTTCAACCCGATATTGCGGATCCACCCCAAAGCAACGGGGGCCGTGGCATAGCGGTTCACCACGGCGATCTTCAACAGGTCGCGGCCCACATCGGCCACCAGTGCACCATTGCGAATGGTGCCGTGGAGATACTTTTTGTGCGTTATCAGCTGTCCGTCCAAAGCCTCAATGGCCAAGATCTGATCATCATTGGCGGGCACCCCTACCTGCTCTTCCGTGATCTCAGAGCAATTGAACTTATTCGGAGTGGCAGCCTGAACAGATCGAATGAGACTGCGGCCGTCCGCTGCGACCAATTCACCGCGCACCCAGGTACGGAACACCTTGAAGTGCGTAAGGTCCTCGAGCAGGACCATGTCGGCCGGATCACCCACATGCAGGTGGCCCACTGGCAGCTTGTAATGTGCGATGGGATTCAGGCAAGCGGCACGCAGCACATCGAACACATCGACCCCTGCGGCCACAGCACGTGCACAAAGCGAGTTGATGTGGCCCAATACGAGGCTGTCCGGATGGGTGTCATCGCAGCAGAGCATCACCTTGTCGGGGTGGCTCAGGAGCAGTGGCATCAGGGCATCCAGATTGCGGGCCGCACTGCCTTCACGAATGCTGATGTGCATACCGTGTTGCAACTTGTCCAAGGCTTCTTCCAACGTGAAGCACTCATGGTCCGTGGAAATGACCACGCCCCCGAGTTCGGACCCGCCCCTGATATAGCGTGCGGCACCCTCGCCCCGTAAGCCTGGCGCGTGACCATCAACCACTTTGCCGGTGCGGTGCGCATGCGCGATCTTTCGCATGACCTCAGGATCACCATTGATCACGCCGGGGAAGTCCATCACCTCACTGAGGTACAAGACCTCCGGCCGATCCAGCAGGCGACCGACAGCTGCGGCATCAAGCACTGCACCTGCGGTCTCGAACCGGGTGGCCGGTACGCAACTGGGCGCGCCGAAGAAGAAGTGGAACGGGACCTGCGCTCCATTCCCGATCATGTACTCCACCCCTTCCTCACCAAGCACATTGGCGATCTCGTGGGGATCGCTGATGGTCGCAACCGTTCCGTGCACCACGGCAAGGCGGGCGAACTCGCTTGGCACTAGCATGGAGCTTTCCACATGCACATGGGCGTCAATGAAACCGGGTATGAGATAGCCCTCCACGGGGCCGTCAACCTCGCGGAGCGCGTGGATCCGCCCATCGCGCACCTCCACTTCTGCGGGAATGATGCGACGGGCCTCAATATCGACCAGGTTCGCAACAAGGGTGAATGCATCCATGCGGGCGAAAGGTAACCGGGGTGGTCTGCACTGATGCTTCGGGACTGATGATGGTCATGTCGATGGCCGACCGGTGGGGATACCTTCATGCCAAAACGCCGAACACCATGCCCACCGCCCATTTCCAAATGAAGATCGACAAGGCAGGAGAATACCGTTTCAATCTGGTGGCACCCAATGGCCAAGTGATACTCAGCAGCGAGGGCTATTCACGAAAGGCCAATTGCCTGAAGGGTATCGAAAGCGTGCGACGGCATAGTACTGAGGACCGCCATTTCGATCGCGTGATCGGGCGAAAGGGACAATATCACTTCAACCTCAAAGCCTCCAACGGCCAGGTCATCGGCACAAGCGAAAGCTACGACACGGCACAGTCCATGGAGAACGGCATTCGGTCCGTGAGGCTGCATGCCCCGGGTGCGGGCGTGGTTCAGAGCAGCTGAGCGACCGAACCGATATCAGGCTTGCGTTGCAGGCGGCTCCTCTTCCTTCTTTTTCCTTTTGAAGAAACGGAAAAGTCCCGCACCTGCTGCTGCCAGTGCAATGAACACCAACTTGATGTTCTTGAGGAGCAACGCCAAGATACCGACCTTCGCCAGCACCTTGCCGGCCACAAGTCCGCCTACCGTCCAAGCGGCCACCTCGTCCACATTGCTATCGAACTCCTCATAGGTGTGACCGGCGTTGAACGATGCCATGGATAGCACCGCAGGGATGTTCTGTTTCACTTCTTCCAGCGCTTCCATACCTGCGACCGCGTTCAGGATCAAAACGCCTTTACGACCCAGCACACGTACATTGTAGTTCAACGTGTTGCCGTCCGCTTCCTCGGCATGCAGTTCCTTGGCCCAGTGAAGCACCTTACGCTCCTTGTCGTAGAAAGGAGGGGCGGCCCAGCCAACGAGGTCCAATGCGCCGTAACCTGCTTCTTTGCGTTGACGGTTCTCCTCGGCATCGTCCTTCTTCATCTCCGTCATCATCTCCTCGTAGTTGATGTCATCGGCATCCTTATCGCTCACGTAGCCCATGGCATCGTACTCCACCACGAACGCATAAGGATGATCGGTGACCGTGGTACCGGCGGGCAGGATCATACCCAGCACACCCTCTGCCGCACCGGGCGGATTCTCCCAAAGGTCCACGATAACCTCATGGCTTTGCGAGGCGTCCAGGAACATGAAGCCCTCTGGAATGTTCAACGAGGCCACGCCATCGGCCAGGTCCACCTTGCCTGTAGTGAACGTGTAACGGGCATTGATGGAATCGGTATAAGCCCTGACCAATGAGTCCAGTTGGGCGGGGTCCATCTCAGCCTCCTCGCCGTCAGTTGCTTGGTCCTGAGGAACGGCGAACAGGGGCATGCAGAAGAGCAGTGCCGCGAACATGGGGAAGGTCCGGAGGGTCATTCGGTCGTGTTTGGACGAGCAATATAATCGTCCGCCCGTGACCGCTCACCTCTGGCGAGACCGACCCGAAGGTGTCAGTTGCTGAACATCTCCTTGACGCGCTCGAAGAAGCCCTTGTCCTTGGCCGTAGGCCGAGGCTGGAAACCCGGGCTGTTACGCAGTTTCTCCAAGGCCGCTTTTTCCTCCTTGGTCAGGTCGGTGGGCGTCCATACGGCAACGTGCACGAACAGGTCGCCATGGCCGTGATGGTTCACACTGGGCAAACCCTTCCCTTTCAACCGGAGCACGTGGTTGGTCTGTGTACCGGGCTCGATCTTCACTTTGGCCTTGCCGGTAACGAGCGGTACTTCCACTTGTGCACCGAGCGCGGCATCCACCATGCTCACGAACACCTCGTGATGCAGGTTGCGTCCATCGCGTCGCAATTCGGGATGTGTTTCCTCTTCGATGACGACCAGGAGATCGCCGGGTACACCACCTGCGGGGGCCTCGTTGCCCATGCCGCTGATATTGAGCTGCATGCCTTCCTCCACGCCGGCAGGAATGCGAATGGGTACCACCACTTCTTCGCGTACAAGGCCGTGCTCGTCGCTGCCGGGAGCGCGCTTGCTCACGGTCTGTCCAATGCCGCCACATGCAGGGCAGGTGGTAACGGTCTGCATCTGGCCCAGGAAGGTGCTTTGCACCCGACGGACCTGACCCGCACCACCACATGTGGTGCATTTGCCGTACTCGCTGCCCTTTCCGCGGACCAGCTTGGTCACTTTGATCTTCTTCTCGGCGCCGTGCGCGATCTCCTCCAAGGTCATCTTCAACCGCACGCGCAGGTTGCTTCCTTTCACAACACGGCCGCGACCTTGCTGACCGCCAAAGCCACCCCCAAAAGCACCTCCACCGAAGGCGCCGCCGAAAATGTCGCCGAACTGGGAGAAAATGTCCTCCATGTTCATGCCGCCACCTTGGAAACCGCCACCCATCCCCGGACCGGCGTGGCCGAACTGGTCGTAGCGCGCCTTTTTCTCAGGATCGCTAAGGATCTCGTACGCGCTGGCCGCCTCCTTGAACTTCTCCTCAGCAGCGTGGTCTCCGGGGTTCTTGTCCGGGTGGAATTTGATGGCCTGTTTGCGGTAGGCCTTCTTGATCTCGTCGGCACTGGCGTTCCGCGCCACTCCAAGGACTTCGTATGGGTCTCGCTTGCTCATGGCTCGCGGTCAAGTGTCAATTCGAACGGGCTGATCAACAATTCTTATGAATGGTAGAAATGGCTGCGCACTATTCGCCCACCACCACCTTGGCATAACGGATCACCTTGTCGTGCAGGGTGTATCCGTTCTCAAGCACATCGATCACCTTGCCTTTGAGGTCATCGCCGGGCGCAGGAGCCTTGGTGATCGCCTCGTGACGGTCCGTGTCGAAAGGTTGACCCTTCGCATCAGCCATGGGCTTCACGCCCTGGCTGCCGAGAATGTGGAGCAGCTTGCTGTGCACCAGATGAAACCCTTCTCGCACCACGGCGATATCGTCCACACGGACGTTGTTGGCAATGGCGCGCTCCATATCATCCAGTACAGGGAGGATGTTCTTCACGGTGTTCTCACCGGCGAACAGGAGCATATCCGCCTTCTCCTTGGCAGTGCGCTTGCGGTAATTATCGAACTCGGCATTGGCCCGCAGCCACTTGTCCTTCAGGTCGGCCGCATCGGCCTTGGCTGCGGCAAGTTGAGCAGTCAGTTCGGCCACATCACCCCTGGCCTCGTTGCTCCCATCGGCGGTCACATGCTCGGCCGCTGCTTCACTGGCGGCTGTGAGGGCGTCCTTCATTTGTTCATCCTGTCCATCGGTTGGCAATGCATGGTCCGTCGCTTTGGCAGCAGTTTCTGCTTCCGCACTGACGTTGGGTCGGTCCGACATGGTCTTTTGGCGCTTTTTGAAGATCATCGTTCTAGGGTCAAGGACGGTGCCAAGACGATTTTAGGACATTGGGGCGCAAAGGTCGGGGACTTTTTGGCAGTGCTACAGGCTGATCCACTTGAACCGCACCAGCGATGCGCCATGCTTTTGTCGTTCAGTTTCCGCTATGGAGGGAGGTAGCCAAGGCCACAAATGAAACGACCCCGGGATCCCGGGGCCGCTTTATGGATCGATGGAGCAGTGAACCTCAGAGGCTCTTGATGTACTTGTCGAGCTCCTGGTGGAGCTCCATCCCGCGCAGGTTCTTTGCGATGATGATGCCCTCGGGATCGACCAAAAAGCTCATGGGAATGGAGTTCACGCCGTACAGCTGAGCGCCCTTTGAATTCCAGAAGCCGAGATCGCTGACATGGTACTTCCACTTCAGGCCATCGGCCGCAATGGCCTGCTTCCATGAATCGCGGCTGCGGTCCAAACTCACGCTGAACACCTCGAAGCCCTTGCCGGTCTTGAACTTGGCCTGGTTGTACTTGTCATAGGCAGCCACCACGTTGGGGTTCTCCATTCGGCAAGGGCGGCACCAGCTGGCCCAGAAATCGATGAGGACGTATTTGCCACGCAGTTCGGAAAGCTTGAGCACCTTGGTACTGTCCGCGTTCATAAAGGCCAGTTCGGGAGCCTTGTCGCCAATACCCGTGCCCACTTTCGCCGTGGACTTTTGGGCGTCATCCTTACGCTGAAGGCGATCGGTGAAGCCATAAATGGCCAGCAGAGCGACCGCTGAAACGGTGATGATGCGTGCCTTGGACATAATGGTGCGGAGTTGCATGGCGCGAATTTAAGTGAGGGACGGACGCCCGCAGACGCCAACATCATGCCAGACCTATGGATGCTTCGGATGGTGGGAGACCGATCAGACGCGCTGGATGTTCGCCCCGATGGCATTCAGGCGCTCGGAAATGCGCTGATAGCCACGGTCGATCTGTTCCACGTTGTCAATGGTGCTTGTGCCTTCCGCGCTCATGGCTGCGATCAGCAACGATACACCCGCCCTGATGTCGGGACTGGTCATGCGGATGGCGCGAAGCGGTTTCTCGAAGTCCTTGCCGATGACCAATGCACGGTGGGGATCGCACAAGGTGATCTGCGCCCCCATCTCGATCAGCTTATCCACAAAGAAGAGGCGGCTCTCGAACATCTTCTGGTGTATGAGCACGTGACCACTGGCCTGCGTGGCCGTTACAAGCACGATGCTGAGCAGGTCCGGGGTGAAACCCGGCCAGGGATGATCACTTATGACGCGGTTGGACCCATCCAGAAATGGCTCGATGGTGTAGTGCTCGTGGCGGGGCACATGGATATCATCGCCCCTGCGTTCCACGGTGATGCCCAACTTGCGGAACACGTCCGGGATAATGCCCAGATGCTCGTAACCGGTATCCTTAATGGTGATCTCACTGCGGGTCATGGCGGCCAATCCGATAAAGGAGCCGATCTCGATCATATCGGGCAACATGCGGTGCTCGGTCCCTCCGAGCTCCTTCACCCCATCAATGTGCAGGAGGTTGCTGCCGATCCCGCTGATGCGTGCGCCCATGCGCACCAGCATGTTGCACAGCTGTTGCAGGTAGGGTTCGCACGCCGCATTGAAGATCGTGGTGCGCCCTTCGGCCAGCGTGGCCGCCATAACGATGTTGGCCGTGCCCGTTACACTGGCCTCGTCCAGGAGCATGTAGCATCC
>CAZQFG010000038.1:17910-19678 GCA_964592515.1 uncultured Chryseobacterium sp.
TAACGATGTTGGCCGTGCCCGTTACACTGGCCTCGTCCAGGAGCATGTAGCATCCCTTTAACTGCTTGGCCTCCGCTCGGTAGAAGCCATCATTCTCATCGTATTTGATCTCAGCGCCAAGCTTCTCAAAGCCGGTGAAATGGGTATCCATGCGTCGGCGACCGATCTTATCGCCGCCCGGACTGGGTATGTATCCCCTACCAAAACGCGCAAGCGCAGGGCCGGCTACCATGACACTACCTCGCAGACTACCGCCCATCCGTTTGTACTCGGGGTCCAGGAAAAATTCGAGGTTCACGGCCTTGGCCTGGAAACGGTAGCTGCCCGGACCGAGCATGTCCACCTCTACGCCCATTGCCTTCAGCAGGTCTATGAGCTTATTCACGTCCACGATATCGGGAACGTTGTGGATGGTGACCGGCTCGGCGGTCAACAGCACAGCGCACAGGATCTGCAGCGCCTCGTTCTTGGCACCCTGTGGCACCAGTTCCCCCTTCAGTCGTCGTCCTCCTTCAATACGAAAGCTTCCCATGGGCATGCACCGGGCGGATTGGCCGATACCGGTGGTCCAAAGCAACACCGACACAGGGTTCGTAACGGACCTCGTGAAAGCGCGGTACTAACAACAGGCTGTTGCCGGAACACCATAACAGGCTGGCCAATGACATGTACAGCCTATCACACACACGCAATGGAGAGCAGACCTCACACGGGTCCGATCAATGATGGAGCGCGTGCACCCAGTGCTAGTAGCGGTTCTTCTTCCGGTTGCGGTGGCGCTTCTTGCCTCCTCCACCGCCGGAACGCTTGCGCAGGTCCACCTCGTTGCGGGGGCCGCCCTGCTGGGTGCGCAACAGGTCCGCCGTGTGCGCCAATTGCATGTCCTCCTTTACACGGATGCGGCCTTTGCTCAACTCTACCAGGTCCTTGAAGATAACCGCATCGGGCACGGTATCGCGGTTCCAAATGAGGAACTGTCGCTTCATTAGGTTCGCTATCACCTGGGTGT
The DNA here is from genome assembly GCA_964592515.1 of uncultured Chryseobacterium sp. Classification (GTDB taxonomy): domain Bacteria; phylum Bacteroidota; class Bacteroidia; order Flavobacteriales_F; family PHOS-HE28; genus PHOS-HE28. The sequence goes on from CAZQFG010000038.1 coordinate 18,920, forward strand.
AGGCCTCGCGCTCCGCTCCCGGTTCCATGGCGGCACATTGCACGATCATGCGCTCCACCAGCTTGCCGTAGTGACCAAAACGGATCTCGGACCGTGGATAGGGCACCGGCACCGGCTTGCTGTCCAGTTCCTCAGGAGTGGGAGGCGGAAAAGGCGCATCCACATCCAGCTTGAAATGGCTCATGATGTGAAGATGGTCCCACAACGTGCGCTCAAAATTGTCGCTGTTCCGGAGCTGCGGATTCAACCGCCCAATGACCTGGATGATGGCCTTCGCTTGACGCGTCCTTTGTTCCCGGTCCTCAATGGCCATCACATGGTCCACCATGCGCTGTACCAGCCGCCCGTATTCAGGTATGGGCAGTTGCGCACGCTGGGTATTGTAGTCAAGAACGGTCGCGTTCATCGGATAAGGCACTTACAGTGAGGAGTGGCATGGTGCACGCCGCGAAGGGGCACTACGAACGCCAATGGTGGCCGAAATGTAGGCAAAGCGTGCCGATGAACAACGATGTCCTAAAAACACGAAGCCCCTTCGCCAGGTGGCGAAGGGGCTTCGTCAGTTCAGGAAAGCCGGGATCAGAGACCCAGTTGATCCTTGAAATTGCGGAATTCAAGGTCCTTCATGGCCTTATCACGCAGGCTACCATCCTTTTGCACAGCGAGGGCAAGGTGATTGCGGACCATGTCACCGTTGCTCTGACGGGCCCCGATGATGGCCATCAGGTAGTGGCCCATGGCGCTGTCCTTGTCCGTGCT
>CAZQFG010000039.1:0-3857 GCA_964592515.1 uncultured Chryseobacterium sp.
GATGATCATGTGGTGGAACCCGCGGCTCACCGCCATGTTCCGCGCATCGTTGATGCTGTCAAGGTCGCAGCAACCGGTAACGCGTTTGCCACCACTGGCATCGGCATAGTCCCAGGTCTTCATGGTCACACCGATCACCTCGTACCCCTGCTCATGCAGCATCAAGGCGGTAACGGAGCTGTCCACCCCGCCGCTCATGGCCACCAAGATCCTTCCGTGCTTGCTCATCGTTCTGAACCTCCCGTATCCATTTTCTGTTGTTCGCGTTCGTTGGAGGACCGGTCCTTTCGTCCGCGATCCGCACCGAAACGACCACTACCTACTGTTCCACCCCGGCCACATACCGGATCACTTTCACCAGCTTGCCTTTCTCGTCATACTCCTTCACTTCCCCTTCCAGCAGGTCGTTCACATAGGTGCCTTCCCGCTTTTTGGTCTGTCCTTCCAGCACTCGCTGCACATCGGCCGGGGTACCCATATTGGGATCCGCAGGGACAGGCTTCATCAGCCATGTTCCATTGTTGTAATACTCTGTGAAGCGGCCTTCGCGCTTGCCCTTCACGTAGGTCACTTCGCTCATCAATTGCTCATCGTCGTAATACTCCTTGAAAGTGCCGTTCTCTTTGCGCTCCTTCACCATGGAACCGCGTGCATACAACACTTGCAGCTGAATGGTGCCATCGGCATTGAAGTAGTACCACACCCCGTCGCGGTCCCCGTTCACCACCTGCCCTTCGATCTCCTTCTTGCCACTGGGGAAGTAGAACGTCATGCGTCCCTCGGGCTGGCCTTTCACGTAGTTCGCCTCGCTCTTCAACGTGCCGTTATCGAACCAGCTCTTCATTTCGCCATGTAGCTCGCCATCCACACGTTGCTCACGCTCCGCCAATTGACCATTGGAGTAGTAGGTGATCTGCTCGCCGTGCAGGGTGCCCACCTTGAAGCGCTCCACCTTCCGCAGTTTGCCATCGGCCGCATAGTAGTTCCACGTGCTATCCTTGACCTGCCCCACATATTTCCCTGCCGCCATTAGCGCACCGTTGGGGTGGAAGTGCTCGGCGCGGCTCACCTTGCCATCTCCTGCGTGGTGCTGGATCGATGTGAGCTTGCCGTTCTCGTCCCAGTGTTTGAAGGTGCCCACCGGTTTATCGTCCGTGAACTGCCCTTGGTAGCGCATCTTACCATTCGGCCACGTCTTGGACCACGCGCCTTGCTTGCGCCCCTTGGCATCGGTGGAATTGGAGGCAGCGGGCGGTTGCGCGAAGGTGAACGCTGCGAACATCACTGCGAAAAGGGTGAAAAGGATGCGCTGGACCATGAGTGTGCAAAAGTACGCCACGCCTGCAAGGGCCATGCCCAATGTCGGGTACCCTTGGCGGGTTACCTTTGCCGCCAGCAGCAGCACCCCATGAAATTCTTCATCGACACGGCCAGCCTGGCCCAGATCAAGGAAGCGCAGGACCTCGGTGTCCTGGACGGCGTAACCACCAACCCCTCGCTGATGGCCAAGGAAGGCATAAGTGGCCATGACCGGGTGATGAAGCACTATGTGGACATCTGCAACATCGTGGACGGCGATGTGAGCGCCGAGGTGATCGCCACGGACTATGCTGGCATGATCAAGGAGGGCGAGGACCTGGCCGCACTGCACCCGAACATCGTAGTGAAAGTGCCCATGACCCGCGATGGCGTGAAAGCGATCAAGTACTTCACCGGTAAGGGCATCAAGACCAATTGCACGCTGGTGTTCAGCGCCGGACAGGCCCTGTTGGCCGCCAAGGCCGGTGCCACCTACGTATCACCGTTCGTGGGCCGCTTGGATGATGTGAGCACCGATGGTGTGCAACTGATCGAGCAGATCCGTGTGATCTATGACAACTACGGCTACGGCACCGAGATCCTGGCCGCGAGCATCCGCCACCCCATGCATATTATCCAGTGCGCCGAAGTGGGTGCCGATGTGGCCACCTGTCCGCTCAGCGCCATCACGGCCCTGTTCGACCATCCCCTCACCACCATCGGACTCGAGAAGTTCCTGGCCGACCACAAGAAGGCCGCTACAGCGGTGAAGGCCTGACCACGGTATGCTGCTGAGCATCCATCCCAAGGACCCCGAGCCGCGGAAGATCCGCATCGCGGTAGAGAAGCTCAACGCGGGTGGAGTGATCATCTGCCCCACCGATACGGTGTATGCCTTCGTATGCAGCGCCCACCAGCCGCGTGCTATTGAACAGGTGGCCAAGCTGAAAAAGGCCAAGCCGAACAAGGCCGACCTATCGTTGATCTGCAACGACCTGAGCCAGCTGAGCACCTACGCCAGGGCCGTGGATACTGCGGCATTCCGGATCATGAAGCGAGCGCTGCCCGGACCATACACCTTCATCCTGCCAGCCAGCAGCGAGATCCCCAAGCTGTTCAAGAACAACAAGCGCACGGTGGGTATCCGTGTACCGGATCACCCGATCCCGCAAGCCATTGTGGCAGAACTGGGCCATGCCTTGGTAGTGACCAGCGTGCACGACCCTGACAAAGTGGTGGACTATACCACCGACCCGGAACGCATCGATGAACACTTGGGCTATCAAGTGGACCTTGTGATCGATGGAGGTATCGGCGGGCTGGAGGGATCCACGGTGATCGATCTGAGCCAGGGTGAACCCGTGATCCTGCGCGAAGGCAAAGGCCCGGTGGAAGACCTCCTCTGATCAGGACCGCAGGTTCCGCCAAGCATCGGGCAGGTGGTCCGCCAGATCACCGCTGGTCATTCCATCCATGCCCAACCGCGCAGCGGCAAGGTCGCCAGCCAACCCATGCAAGTGAACGCCAACAACGGCGGCTGCCCAATTGGACATGCCTTGTGCTAGTAGGCCGGTGATGAGCCCGGTGAGCACATCGCCACTACCGCCCTTTGCCATGCCGGGATTACCTGTGGAGTTGTAGTGGATACTTCCATCCGGCGAATACACGGCCGTGGGCGCTCCTTTCAGCACAACAATGCAGCGTGTGCGCCGCGCCAGTTCGACCGCACGTTCCGAACGATCAGCACTTGAGCTCGAGGGACCTCCCACCAACCGATCGAACTCCTTTGGATGCGGTGTGAGAACCGACCCGGCAGGCAGGAACGCAAGCCAGGTGGGATTCTCTGAAAGCAGGTTCAGTGCATCGGCATCGAACACCACGGGCACTTGCGACTGCTGGATCAATTGCTTGACCACCAGTGCCGTATCTGCACGTGACCCAAGCCCAGGTCCGATCCCAATGGCCTGATAGCGGTCCAACTTGGGAAGCCCGATAACGTGATCCATTCCCGGATCGATATCACACATCGCCTCTGGCGCGGTGATCTGAAGCACCTGTGCACCACGCGCTGGTATCCGGGTGGTGACCAGTCCGCAACCACTGCGTAAGGCTGCCCGAGTTGCCAGTACGGCCGCACCCATGTGTCCACTTCCACCGGACACGAGCAGAGCGTGTCCGAAGGTGCCTTTGTGGCCTGTTCTTGGGCGCGGCGGCAACAGGGCCAGCACATCCGGGCGTTCGATCACATATTGCTGCGCAACGATCCCGGCAAGGAGCTCTTCATCAAGCCCGATCGGCACCACCTCCCAATGGCCCACGTAGGTAGCCCGATCGGCAAGCAACAGCGCCGGCTTGGGCACTTGGAACGTAAGGGTGACCGTAGCCCGTACGATACCTGCGGATGGATCATCCACGTTCCCATCGGCGAGAAGGCCCGATGGCAGATCAATGGCGAATACTGGCCTGCCACTGGAATTGATCCACCGAACGGCTTCAGCAGCGATCCCGGTCAATGCGTTGGTGAGGCCTGTGCCGAAGATCGCGTCGATGATGACCTC
>CAZQFG010000039.1:3957-19418 GCA_964592515.1 uncultured Chryseobacterium sp.
TCCCGGTCAATGCGTTGGTGAGGCCTGTGCCGAAGATCGCGTCGATGATGACCTCTTGGTCATCAACGACCGGAAAGCCACCGACCTCCACCACATCGTGCACAGGAATACCGAGCGCCTCGCAGCGCATCAGGTTGGCGGCATGGTCGGGAGAAGCACTCTCGCGGTGGATTACACGCACCACCCGCACCGTCTGTCCGCGATGGTGGAGCAGGCGCGCGATCACCAGTCCATCGCCGCCGTTGTTGCCCATTCCCACTACCACCAGAAAGGGCGTGTGGAACAGGGGATCCTTGGGCCAGCGGGCCACATGCCGCAACAGGTGCGCCGTGCAACGGGTCGCAGCCCGCTCCATCAGATCAAGCGAACTGATGGGCTCATGGGCGATGGTGTACGCATCGGCCGCATGCATCTGGGAGGCATTGAGGACAGGCAACATGGTGCCCCAAGTTACCGAGCGCTGCCTACGATCAGCTGTTGGCCATCAGGTGGGCGTCACTTCGCCTTGTCGCCCAACATGGGCACGAAGCGGAATGCACCGAGGTCGCGTTGCTCAAAGGTGCCGTCGGCCAGGCGATCGATGCAGAGCATGCGTTGCACATCGCCTTCGCCCACAGGAATCACCATGCGACCACCGGGTTTCAACTGGCCCAACAGATCGGGCGGCACGAAAGGCGCCCCGCAAGTGACCAGCACCCGGTCGAAAGGCGCTTCCAACGGCAGTCCCTTGAAGCCATCGCCATACGTAAGGTAGGGCCGGTAGCCCATTAGGGCAAGGCGCTCCTTGGTGCGCAGATAGAGGGGCCGCTGCCGTTCAATGGAATACACCTTGGCCCCGAGCTCGAGCAGCACGGCCGTCTGGAACCCGCTGCCCGTGCCGATCTCCAGCACCTTCGTTCCCTTGCCTACACCGAGCAGCTCGGTCTGGAAGGCCACCGTGTAGGGCTGCGAAATGGTCTGTTCGCACCCGATCGGGAACGCCTTATCCGCATAGGCCAGTTCCAGAAAGGCCGAATCGTCGATGAACTGGTGCCGGGGCACACGACCGATGGCCTGCAGGACCTGTTCGTTGCGAATGCCCTTGGTGCGGAGTTCTTCAACCAGCTTGCGGCGCAGGCCTTGGTGGCGGAATTCGTCCTTGAGCAGGTGCATGGCGGGGCGCAAAAGTAGAGGCTCGTCCCCTGCCCCATGCGGTACCTGTTATTTTCGCGGCCCGCCCACAGGAAAGGCGCGGTCCACATGGCGAACCAACGTCGCATCCGCATTGGAGTTCTAGGAGCCGGCCACCTCGGCCGCATCCACTTGCAACAGTTGCTGGAGATCCCTGAGTATCAGGTGGTGGGCTTCCACGATCCGGACCCGGCGCGCTGCGAGGTGATCCAACAGGAGTTCGGTGTGGCACCGGTGAACGGCGGGCCCGAAGCCTTGTTGGCCATGGTGGATGCGGTGGACATAGTGACCCCCACCCTCTTTCACCACGACCTGGCCACCAAAGCGCTGGAGCACGGCCTTGATGTCTTTATTGAAAAGCCCTTGGCCAATACCATGGACGAGGCCCGGGCCTTGGTCGCACTGGCCGAACGCACCGGCAAGCGGGTGCAGGTGGGCCATGTGGAGCGCTTCAACCCGGCTTTCCAAGCGGCACGGCCCTACCTGGCCAATCCCATGTTCATCGAAACGCATCGCCTGGCGCAATTCAACCCGCGCGGTACCGATGTGAGCGTGGTCTTGGACCTGATGATCCACGACATAGACATTGTGCTCAGCGTGGTGAACAGCCCGGTGAAAGAGGTGCATGCCAGCGGTGTGGCGGTTGTGAGCGACACACCCGACATCGCCAACGCACGCATCGCCTTCGAGAACGGCTGCGTGGCCAACCTCACCGCCAGCCGCATCAGCCTGAAGAACATGCGCAAGAGCCGCTTCTTCCAGCGCGATGCCTACATCGCCGTGGACATGCTCACGAAATCGACCGAGATCGTACGTATGCGTGCCGTGGAAGGCGAGCCCGACCCCTTCGCTGTAACGATAGACCTCGGCAATGGAAAGGGATCGCGCGAGATCAGCTTTGAGAAGCCCGAAGTGCCCACGATCAATGCGATCCGTGAAGAGCTGAGGGCGTTCGCCATGAGCCTGCTGAACGGCACTCCGGTGGTGGTGCCCATTACCGATGGCGCCGCTGCCATGGAGACCGCTCACAAAGTTTTGGCGGGCATGCAACTACAAAAGGCGTGAAGGGACATACTGATCGCATACGAAGCCACGTTCAACGGTTCCGCACAATGATCGGAACCTTACGGACCCCATTGCTGGCATCGCTTGTTCTGGTGGGTTGCACCAAGGGGGATCGTGTGCCGGCCTATGTGGAGGTGGCCCCGTTCACACTGACCACCACGACAGACCAGGGTGCGGCCACCCACAAGATCACCGATGCGTGGGTGTCCGTGGACGAACGCTTGATCGGCGTTTGGGAACTACCGGCCCGCATACCGGTCTTGGGTGAAGGCCAGAAGACCATCAGCATTGTACCGGCCGTGAAACGCAACGGCATGTTCGATGACCGGGTGCGCTACCCCTTCCTGAACACCTACAACGGTCAAGTGGACCTGGTGAGGGAAGGAACCACCGCTGTTGCGCCCGCCACCACCTACAAGAGCAACTCGCTGTTCTGGATCGAGGCCTTCGACGACCCCGACTTTGCACGATTGAACGTGCTGCCCGCCAGCGATACCACATTGGAACGCTACACGCCCGCCTCCAACCCCGAGCTGCTCTACATCGAAGGATCCCCCTGCGGCGGTTTTCACTTGGATGCCACCCATCGCTATTTCGGGTTGTATACCGATGAGGACTTTACCCTGGCCAGTGGCGCCGTGTTCCTTGAACTGGATTACCGTTGTGACATCACCTTCACCATCGGGGTACTGTACACGAGCAGCAACATTTCCTCCTACGACCCCGTGGTCTTTGTTGGCCCCACCGTTCGGTCCAATGGCTTCATGCCTTGGAACAAGATCTATGTGGACATCACCGGGTTCTTCAATTCACCGGGAGTGACGCAACGCGATATCTACCTGGAGGCCCGTTTGCCGAACGGCGCCAGCAGCGGATCAGTGTATCTGGATAACCTGAAGATCGTACGTTTCGGATCATGACAGGACGGCGGACACAGGTGGCTAAATATGTTGCCGCGGACCTGCTGGGATCCGCCGCTGCCTGGACACTGTTCTATCTTTACCGTAAGGCCTACTTGGAGCCCATCAAGTTCGGCCAGTCCGTCCCCATCGAGCTGGATGCGAACTTCTACAAGGGCCTGGTGCTCATCCCCTTGTTCTGGTTCGGGCTGTACACGATCATCGGTGGCTACCGCGATATTTTCCGCCGTTTCCGCATCAAGGAGCTGGGCCAGACCCTGTTGATCTCGCTGATCGGCGTGGTGCTCATCTTCTTCGTGCTGCTCCTCGACGATCAAGTGGCCGGCTACCGCTACTATTACCGCTCCTTCCTGGCCCTGTTCGGCCTGCATTTCGCGCTCACGTTCATCCCCCGTTTCCTGCTGACCAGCAGCACGGTACGCCGGGTTCACGATCGGCGCATCGGGTTCAATACGGTACTTGTGGGCGGGAATGAGCGTGCCTTGGCGATCTATCAGGAGATCGAGGCCATGCCTAAATCGCCCGGCAACAAGTTCGTCGGATTCCTGCAGGTGAATGGCGGCGACCAGTTGCTCACCAGCGTTGGCCTGCCGCGTTTGGGCAAATGGCACGAACTGCGCCCGGTGATCGAGCAACAGGGTATTGAAGAGGTCATCATCGCAGTGGATTCCGGCGAGCACGAGCACATGAGCCGGATCATGAACGAACTGGAAGGCACGGGTGTGCGGATCAAGGTGATCCCGGACATGTACGACATCCTTTCGGGCTCGGTGAAGATGACCAGCATCTTCGGCACCCCGCTCATCGAAGTGAACCCCGAGATCATGCCGGCATGGCAGTTCTCGCTGAAACGTATTGTGGACATCTCCGCGAGCTTCATCGCTCTTCTGATCCTGCTTCCTGTGTTCGCCGTGTTCGCCCTACTGGTGAAGTTCTCCAGCCATGGCCCGGTGTTCTTCCGACAGGAACGTATTGGCAAGTTCGGTAGACCCTTCACTATTGTGAAGTTCCGGAGCATGTACTGCGATGCCGAGCGCAACGGCCCGCAGCTGAGCAGTATCAGCGATCCCCGGATAACCCCCTTTGGGCGCTGGATGCGCAAGACCCGCATGGATGAGCTGCCCCAGTTCTGGAACGTGCTGGTGGGCGACATGAGCCTGGTGGGCCCGCGCCCAGAGCGTCAACACTTCATTGATGAGATCACGAAGGTGGCGCCGCATTACCGCCACTTGCATAAGGTGCGCCCAGGCATTACCAGCTGGGGGCAAGTGAAGTTCGGCTATGCCGAGAACGTGGAGCAGATGGTGCGCCGCTTGAAGTACGACATCCTCTACATCGAGAACATGAGCCTGGCCGTGGACCTGAAGATCCTGGCCTACACGGTGCTCATCATCCTGAAGGGCGACGGCAAATAAGAAAGGGCGACCTCCAGGCCGCCCTTTCCATTGGTCCTTTCGATGGATCAGTGCACTACGGTAACGCTGCCGCGCAGTCCGGTATCCGTGGATAGGCCACGAACCACGTACACATAAGTACCGTTCGGCAACGCCCCCACCTCAGCGGTGGAAGTGCTAGCATTGGCGGCCACGGGCACGTTCATCACCAAGCGCCCGGTGAGGTCGCGCAGTTCAATGGCCGTGGCACCGACCGGCAAGCCCTCGAACCGGAGCGAACCATCGGCAGGAACGGGGAACGTACGCACCGCGTTCTGCTGCTGTTCCTGCACGCCGGTTACAACAACGCCAACGCTGTTCGACTGCAGCAGGCAGTTGGTGCCTTGGTTGGCGATCACATAGTACACACCTGATTCCGAGGCCTCATAGGTCTGCTCGGTGGCTCCTTCGATGAGGTTGCCATCCAAGTACCAGGCATAACCCAAAGCAGGGCTGCTGGTCAGTAAGCTGCCATCAGCGGAAATGGACGGCATCGGCATAGGGCAGGCATCCTTGATGCGGTAGAGGATACCGGAACTGTTATTACCAACGAAAAGCTCACCCGCAGCATTCTCTGCGATCACCGAGAAGCCCACTTGTCCGGAGGCCAGTACTTGCGCACGGACCCATGTTCCTTGGTCGTTCTGGCGAAGGGTGTAGAAGTGGCCACCGCAGTAATCCGTGTAGATATGAAGTCCCTCCATGCGCGGGTATTGCGACCCGCGGTACACGCGGCCGCCAATAATGGAGCACCAGCCCTGCTGGCTCTGCTGATGTATAGTGATCGGAGCTTCGTACGTGGATTGGGGGGCGCACCCGGAGGCATTGTACACCGTATTCGCCTCGTAGCAACGCCAGCCGAAATTGTGGCCAGTAATATCCCCTGATGCAATGAAGTCCATTTCCTCAAACGCGTTCTGTCCAACATCACCAATGAACAGGTCTCCGGTCAGTCGGTCGAAACCCATGCGATAGGGATTACGCAGACCACTTGCCCAGATCTCCGGCAGGGTATCATTCTCAAGACCTACCCAAGGATTATCCGATGGCACCTCCCACCCAGAGGCACCGCCCACATCGATCCGGATGATGTCACCCAAGGGATCGGTAAGGTCCTGGGCATTGTTCTGGGGGTCACCGGCGCTACCGCCGTCGCCAAAAGCCACGTATAACAGGCCATCCAACCCAAATTCAAGGTCGCCACCATTGTGGTTCGAGTAGGGCTGCGGGTAGGTGTACAGGATCTCTTCGCTGGCGGGGTCGGCAACATTGGGATCACTGCTGCTCACTGTAAAGCGTGAAACACGACTGGTACCATTACCGCTCCCAGCGGTGTAGTAAACGTAAAACCTGCCGTTCACTGCATAGGCCGGGTCGAAAGCGAGACCTAAGAGCCCCTGCTCATTCCCGCTGTCATTCACCTGGCCGGAAATATCGAGAAAAGGGGTCGGCAACAAAGTGCCGTTGGGTTGAAGGATACGGATGCGTCCGGCCTGCAGCGTGACGAACAATCGTTCGTCATCAGCATGGGCGATGTCCGTTATACGGGTCAATCCCGTGGCTACTTGTTCCAAGGCCAGGGTCAATGGACTTTGGGCGCTTGCACCGGTGACGGCCAAGGCGGCAATAAGGGTCAATGTCTTCTTCATGGTTCCGAGCAGGTTGTTCACAAACCTATGAACCGCAGGCACATCGGCGCTGTTCATTCGGCGAAGACCTATTTTCGCGGCCCCATCAAAGGGACCCGCACGACCATGGGGCTTCACGAGGAGATCGCCAAGCGACGCACATTCGCCATCATCAGCCACCCCGACGCGGGTAAGACGACCCTCACGGAGAAATTCCTGTTGTATGGCGGAGCGATCCAAACGGCAGGTGCTGTAAAGAGCAACAAGATCCGGCGGGGAGCCACCAGCGATTTCATGGAGATCGAACGCCAGCGCGGGATCTCGGTGAGCACCTCAGTAATGACCTTCGAGTATGGTGGCAAGCTGATCAACCTGCTCGACACCCCCGGTCACCGCGATTTCGCCGAGGACACCTACCGCACCCTTACGGCCGTGGACAGTGTGGTGCTGGTGATCGACTGTGTGAAAGGCGTTGAGGCCCAGACCGAGCGCCTCATGGAGGTATGCCGCATGCGCAGCACCCCGGTGATCGTGTTCATCAACAAGTTGGACCTCGAGGGCCGCGATGCCTTCGACCTGTTGGACGAACTGGAGGAGAAGCTCTCCATCAAGGTGCGGCCCATGAGCTGGCCCATCGGCATCGGGGCCACATTCCAAGGGGTTTACGACCTCTACAGCAAAGGTCTACGCCTGTTCGACCCCGGCAAGACCAAGGTGGAGCAGAGCAGCATTCAGATAGACAGCATAGAGGACCCGCAGCTCGACACCCAGATCGGTGAAGATGCGGCTGCGCAGCTTCGTGAGGATATCGACCTGATCGAAGGGGTGTACGACCAACTGAACATTGCCGATTATCAGGCCGGTCGCATTGCACCCGTGTTCTTTGGAAGCGCGTTCAACAACTTCGGTGTAAAGGAGGTGCTGGATGCCTTCACAGGCATCGCCCCTCCTCCTGGCCCGCGCCCCACGGATCAAGGCGAAGTGGCCCCGGACGACCCCAAGTTCAGTGGCTTCGTGTTCAAGATCCACGCGAACCTTGACCCCAACCACCGCGACCGCATCGCCTTTCTGCGCGTTTGCTCCGGCCGCTTTCAGCGCAACACCTACTACCACCACGTACGGTTGGAAAAGCAATTGCGCTTTGCCACCCCCACCAACTTCCTCGCCGCAGCAAAGACCATTGTTGATGAGGCCTGGCCGGGTGATGTGATCGGACTGTTCGATACCGGCAACTTCAAGATCGGCGATACCCTCACCGAAGGCGCCAGGTTCCAGTTCCGTGGCATACCGGCCTTCTCGCCAGAGATGTTCCGCGAACTGGTGAACATGGACCCCATGAAGACCAAGCAGTTGGACAAAGGCATCCGCCAGCTTACCGACGAGGGCGTTGCACAGCTCTTCACCCAACAACCCGGCAACAAGAAGGTCGTGGGGTGCGTGGGCGAGCTCCAGTTCGAGGTTATCGCCTACCGCTTGGAGCATGAATATGGCGCCAAATGCGCGTTCCAAGCCATCCCGGCCCACAAGGCCTGTTGGATGACATCCACCGATCAGGCCCAACTGGACCAGTTCATTCGCATGAAGGCCCAGCAGATCGTGCAGGACAAGGATGGCAACGCGGTGTTCATGGCGCCCAGCGCCTATATGCTCGACCTGGAAAAGCGGAACAACCCGGCCATCACCTTCCACACCACCAGCGAGTTCAAGACAGCGGTGGCCGAAGCCTGAGCCCGTTCACAAGGCTTAACATGTCGGTAGCGGTCGTTCCGCACCGTTGCACCGTCCTTAGATCCGGAACGGCTTTTGCCAATGCACACCAGCCACGTATGGATTCTACTTTTGCGACCATGATCGACCGCGTACTGCTTACCCTGCTCGCGACCGGCCTCACCGCCCTTACGCTCAACGCCCAAGAGCACCCCAAGCGCACGCTGGAGGTGCAGATCAATGGCACCGCCAAGGACACGGTTTACCTGGCCAACTACTACGGCAACAAGCTCTACTACGCCGACACCGCCGTGGCCGATGCCAAGGGAACGGCTGTTTTCAAGAGCCCGAAAGGCTATGCCGCCGGTGTTTATGCCGTGGTGGTGCCTGGACCCAAGTATTTCGAGGTGATCCTGAACGAACCCCTGGTACAGCTCGCCACGGACAAGGCTGACCTATTGGGCAAGCTGCAGGTGAAGAAGTCCAAGGAGAACGAACTGTTCATCGGCTATATCCGCTTTCTTAACGAAAAGAAATTGGAGGGTGATGCCTTGCGTGCGCAATTGGACGTGAACAAGGACCCGATCGCCCGCAACTCCGTGAAGGCGAAGATGGAGGACCTGGATAAGGCGGTGAAACAGTACCAGCGTGACCTGATCGCCAATAACCCTGGTACCCTTGCCGCCAGCTTGGTACGCATGGGTATGACCGTGGACCTGCCTGAGCCAAGAAAGGCAGATGGCTCACTGGATAGCGCGGCCAGCTACTATCAATATCGGGCGCACTTCTGGGACAATGTGGACCTAAAGGACGATCGTATCGTACGCATACCAGTGTTCGCCAACAAGTTCGACGAATATTTCTCCAAGCTCGTTCCGCAGGTACCGGACACCATTAACCGCTTGGCCGATGAACTGATCGCACGCATTGGCAATGTCGAGGAAGTCTTCAAGTATGTGGTGCACAACATCACCTATAAGTACGAGAACAGTGACATCATGGGCATGGATGCGGTGTTCGTGCACATGGCCCTAACCTACTACTGCCCCCGCGACGGCAAACCCGGACGTGTGACATGGATGGAACAGGATAAGCTGGACAAGCTGTGCGAACGTGCCCGAAAGATGTCGCCATTGGTGCTGGGCCGGAAAGCGCCGAACATCATCCTCACCGATTCCACGGAACAGAAGTGGATCAGCATGTACGACATCCCTGCGGAGTATGTGGTGATCATCTTCTGGGACCCGCACTGTGGCCACTGTAAAAAAGAACTACCCGACATCCACAAGGTTTACCTCGAACGGCTGAAGCCCATGGGGATAGAGGTTTACGCCGTGGCCAAGGCCGTGGACGCATCTCTGTTGAAGGATTGGAAGAAGTTCATCCGGGAGAACGACCTGAAGTGGGTGGACGTGGCACTGACCCAGACCGTTTACGAAGAGGCGAAAAAGGATGCCCGCAAGTACATCCCCCGCTACACCACCTTGGAAAGCTTGAACTATGCGGACACCTACGATGTGTACAGCACACCGAAGGTGTTCCTGGTGGATGGCGACCGCAAGTTCGTTGGCAAGTCGCTCAGCGCCGACCAGATCGAGGACCTGGTGACCAAGCTTCGCGAGCGTAAAGCGAAGAAGTGATCGTAGTTGACTTGCAATAGAAGGTCTCGCACCGTTCCTGCATAGCCTGTTGACCTGTTATTGGGTCAGTATTGGGCTACGTCATGGAACTAACACGTGCTTCCGAACCGATGCTCGGCTGAGAGCTTCGCGATGAACGGAAAGCATTGGGCTCGCCTTACAGGAAACGGAAAGAATGGACCTTCACTCGGTATCGGCACAAGGCGCTGTCCATGACCGTTCGATCTACCGGGACCGGTCCATAAGGTCCACGAACTAGCCCTCCGTCTCTTTGGCCCAGATGGCCTCCGTGATGCTCTGCCCGTTCTTGAAGTAGAACGTGCCCCACTTCGCGATCACCTTGCTGTACTCGTCGGCCTTGTTCCCGTTCACCACCACACGGCGGATGATGACCTTGTTGCCTTCGGTATAGCTTTCCTCCGTTACACCAGGGGGATACTCCTGTGCCAACTTGGAGCGGTTGTAATCCGCGAACGCACGGGGCTGGTCCTTGGGTGTGCTTTCCAGCTGGGCCTTGGCCATGGCACGGTTCTCTGCACTGGCCTGGGTGTAGCGAGCGTCACGGGCCTGCTGAGCACGTTTCTCATCTTCCACGGACTGACGACCAGCAGCCTGTTGCGTTGCGCCACGTTGCTGTTGTTCGGCCACTGCAGCGGCCTGAGCCTCGGTGGCAGCGCGAGCCTGTTCCGTTCGGGCACGTCCGGCATCCACCTGTTGGGCCAGTGTGGTTCGCACGGCCTCGGTGGTCTGGGCCACCTCCAGGGTACGTTCGGCGTGCTGTTCATCCATCGCACGGCCGCGCTCATCACGCTGTGCCTGCATGGCCTGCTGTTGCTCGTAGGTAAGGCCCCGGGCTTCTGCGGCCCGCTGCTGACGTTCCGCTTCGGCACGTGCTAATGCCTCGCGCTGAGCCTCGACCGCATCAGCGTTCTGTTGGCGACGTCCTTCATCACCTAAGTACAAGCCAGCTGCTTGGTCCTGTACCTGTTGCTTACGCTCAACTCCTTCCATTCGGCGCTGCCCGGCCGCATCGGCATTGGCAGTCTCCTTGGCCTCCATGTCGGAGCGGAACTTGCGTATGCGCTCATACTTCTCGGCCTCCTCACGTTCGCGTGCTTCACGCATGAACTGCTCTGCTTCCTGCTCCTTCCGGAAGTCAATGGTCGAACTGGTGCGCTGTGGTGTATTGGTCTGCTCCTGGCGTTGACGTGCGGCCAGTTCGGCCTCAGCGCGTTGGCGCTCCTGTTCGGCCAGATACTTGTCGATCTGTTCGATCTTGGAGATCGGATAGACCTCCTGCGGCTTAAGGTCGCTGGCCTGGGCATAGAGCCCGCGCGCCTGCTGATGCTGACCAGTGGCCAATGCCTCATCGCCAGCGATGACAGCGCTCCTGTAGCTTTCCTCCAAGGCCTTTTGACGTTCGCGTTCAGCACGTTCCCGCTCCTCTGAGGATTGCTTGGCCAGTTCAGCCTCCCTTTCCCGACGCAGACGCTCCTCCTCCTGACGCTGACGTTCCGCCTCCGCGGCCAACCGCGCAGCTTCCGCATCCTGCGCGGCTTTTCGTTTGCGCTCTTCTTCCAGTCGCTGCTGTTCTTCGGACATACGCGCAGCATCCTCCGCGGCTTTCTTGCGTCGCTCGATCTCACCATCAATAGCGGCAAGCTTGTCCTTCGGATACTTCTCTGCTGGCTTTACTCCCAAGGCAGCATTGTATTTCTCCCGCGCGGTCTCCCACTCTGCTGAGGTGAAGGCGATATCCCCAGCGGCAACCAGTTCACGATAACGAGCATCAA
This sequence comes from uncultured Chryseobacterium sp., assembly GCA_964592515.1. GTDB lineage: Bacteria > Bacteroidota > Bacteroidia > Flavobacteriales_F > PHOS-HE28 > PHOS-HE28. Next base: position 15,314 of record CAZQFG010000039.1, read on the forward strand.
CCTCGGCTGCTGCTGAATTACGCATGCGCTCCTCCTCGGCCAACCGGGCCTTTTCGGCCGCTGCGAGCTCTGCAGCGAGGCGGTCCGCTTCGGCCTTGCGGGCCTTTTCAGCTGCATCGCGCTCGGCCGCTTCCTTGTCGGCAGCAGCCTTCCGAGCCTGCTCGGCCAGCAGGCTCTCGATCTCGTCCAAACGGCTCTTGGGGTGCTGCTCCTCGGGCTTCACAGCAAGGGCCGCGCTGTAATCATCACGGGCTTTGTCGTATTGCTTGGCTCCGAAAGCTTTGTCGGCGGAAGCGATCAGGTCGCTAAAGCGCTTGTCCTGGTCCTGCTTTTCACGTGCAAGGCGCTCTTCCTCCGCCTTGGCCTTGGCCGCAGCGTCCAACTGGCCTTCAATTGCAGCGATCCGCTCCTTGGGATGCGCCTCCTGCGGTTTCAAATTGGAGGCGTCCTTGTAGTCGTTCAGTGCCTCAGAGAGCTTTTGGCCAGCGAACGCAGCATCGGCCTTGGCCACCAATGCCTTGTATCGGTCATCCAATTCCTTGGCCTTACGCTCCTCTTCGGCCTTGCGTGCGGCTTCTGCCACACGGGCATCCACTTCCGCGATACGGTCCTTCGGATACTTCTCCTGAGCCTTCAACGTCAACGCTTCTTGGTACTTCCCTTTGGCTGTTGGGTAGTCCTGCTTGTCAAAGGCCGCATCCGCCTCACTGATCACAGCCTGATACTTCGCATCCAGTTCCTCCTGCTTGCGACGAGACTCAGCATCCGCCTTGGCCTTGGTGATCGCGGCCAGCTGGTCCTTCGGGTACTTCTCGGTCGGCTTCAGTGTACCTGCCTCGGTGTACTTGGCCGTTGCCGCATCCCAGTTCTCCTTTCCGAATGCTTCGTCCGCAGCAGCAATGGCCGCTTGGTACTTGTCGTTCAGTTCCTTGGCCTTCTGTTCCTCTTCGGCCTTCTTGGCCAGGTCTGCCTTGCGCTTGTTCAACGCGGCGATCTGGTCCTTCGGGTATTGCTCCGTGGGCTTCAGTTCAGAAGCTTCGGTGTACTTGGCAATGGCATCATCCAGCCGTTCACCGCTTGAGGCGGCCATGGCTTCGGACAGCAGCGCCTTGTAACGTTCCTCCAGTTCCTTGGCCTGCCGCTCCTCGTCGGCCTTTTTGGCCAATTCGGCAAGCTTGGTCTGAATGAGGGCAAGGCGGTCCTTGGGGTACTTCTCCTCAGGCTTCAGTGTCGATGCCTCAGTGTACTTGGCCGTGGCGTCGTCATACTTGGCTCCATTGAAGGCCTGATCGGCAGCGACAATGGCGGCCTGATACTTCTCGTTGAGCTCCTTGGCCTTACGCTCCTCCTCGGCCTTCTTGGCCGCCTCGTCCTTCTTCAGTGCAATGGCGGCCAGTTGGTCCTTCGGATACTTTTCCTCGGGTTTCAAGGTGCTCGCTTCCGTGAACTTGGTGGTGGCCAGGTCCCAGTTAGAGGCCTTGAAGGCCACATCACCGGCAGCGATGGCCGCTTGGTACTTATCGTTCAGCTCCTTCGCCTTGCGCTCATCCTCCGCCTTTTTCGCCAGTTCATCACGCTTCAATGTGATGGCCGCGAGCTGGTCCTTCGGGTACTTCTCCTCTGGCTTCAGGGTACCCGCTTCGGTGTATTTGGTGGTGGCCTGATCCAGATTCCCCGCTTTGAACGCAGCATCACCGGCGGTAATGGCAGCTTGGTACTTCTCGTTCAGCTCTTTCGCTTTGCGTTCCTCTTCGGCCTTCTTGGCGGCCTCGGCCAACAGCCCCTCGATCTCCTGCAATTTCTGCTTCGGGTAGGGCTCTTTGTCCTTTACATCCAGCGCTGCGTCATACTTCGTCTTTGCTCCGGCGTAATCCTTTTTGGCGAACAGTGCATCGGCTTCCTTCACCAAGGCAGCGTATTGCTCATTGGCCTTCTTGTCAGCGTCAGCGCCTTCCATGCGCATTTTCGCATCGCTCAGTTTGGCGGTCGCCACAGGGTCGTTGGCCTTGAACTCCAAGGCGACCGTGAACTGTTCCACGGCCTTCTTGAAATCGCTCATTGTCATGGCCGTATTACCAGCTTGAATGGCCTTGGCGTACTCGGCTTCGGCATTGGCCTCCCGTTTCTTGCGCTCCTCGTATTCCTTCATAAGGCGCGCTTGGGCATCGCGCATCCGAGCGGTGTACTCCATGTCCCACTCGAAGTTGCCCGCGGCCCCCACGAACTTGGCCTTGCCGAACGGTTCATTCAGGATGGAGTAATCAACGCCCTTGATCTCCACCATCATGGTGAAGTCGATGTTCATTCCGTGGCCACCTGCGCGATCCTCTTCGGGCACATTTCGTGTGTCGATCGTGATGTTCTTGCCCACATATCCGGCCTTGGCACACATCACCTTGTAATCCGACCCATAATCCAGGTTCACCTCATACTTACCGCTGGCGTTGGTCTGCACCTCCAACAATTTCGCTCCGTTCTTGTATACCGTGATGGTCACGCCTTCCATCTTCTTAGCGCTCACGTTGTCCTTCACCGTACCGAACACGGTGACCACATCGAGCTGGGCCATGGACGGAAGCGCCGCCATGAAGAAGAGGATCAAGAGGACACAGGCCCTGAAGGCCTTGCTGGGCAGGGAACCGATCACCACGCTCATTTTACAGGCCCGCAGGTCATGGGCCGAACGCCGCAAAATACGACATCTTTGGACGATGGCCGCTTCAACCGGGGAGGCCTTGGTTATCATGCAGAGCATTTGGGAATTGGGACATTTTCACCGTTCACCCCACTTGGCGGTGATCGGAGGAGGTATCGTGGGGCTCTTCACGGCCTTGTTCCATAAACGGGCGTATCCCCACCATCATGTGCTTGTGCTCGAGCGCGGTCCTTTTCCCAGCGGTGCCAGCGTGAAAAATGCCGGTTTTGCCTGTTTCGGTAGTCCAAGTGAGTTGTTGGCCGATCTGGACAATGAAGGAGCCGATGCCATGCTGGCGCGTGTGGAAGAACGGTGGCGTGGCCTGCTTGAACTGCGCAGCGAACTGGGCGACGAGGCCATTGGCTTTGAACCCACGGGTGGTCATGAGGTGTACCGCATGCATGACCCTCAGTACACCCGGGTGGCCCAGCGGTTCGATGCCCTGAACGAAATGCTCCGCCCCCTTTTTGGCAAGGCCGTGTTCCAGTGGGACGACCAGGCATTGGATCTCACGGGCATGGCCGGACTTCATCACTTGGCCCGAACCGATCTCGAAGGCCCAGTGGACAGCGGCGCCCTGATGAACACTCTGTTGCGCAAGGCCATTGCAGAGGGTGTTCTTTTCCGCCCTTGCGCTGAGGTGGTCGGCTTCGAGGAAGGGTCCGGAGCGGTTCTGATCCGTCTTGCGGATGGTGCGGAGATCCATGCCGCACGTGTTGTTGTGGCCACCAATGCGTGGACCCAGGAACTACTTCCCCAACTGGAGGTGATACCCGCCCGTGGCCAAGTGCTGCTCACGAACCCCGTTCCCGGCCTGCGATTGCGTGGCACTTTCCACTACGACGAAGGCTTCTACTATTTCCGTGACCACGGAGGCGGAGTATTGCTGGGAGGAGGCCGCAACCTGGACTTTGTGGGAGAGACCACCGCGCAGGAGGGGACCACCCCATTGATCCAGGATGCCTTGGTGCGGCTGCTGGACGAGGTGATCCTGCCCGGCACCAACTACACCATTGCCCGGCGTTGGAGCGGTATCATGGGCATGGGCAGAAGCAAGAGCCCCATCGTGGAACGCACCTCGGAACGGGTGGTGGCCGCGGTCCGGTTGGGCGGCATGGGCGTGGCCATTGGCATTCGAGTGGCACGCAGGGCTGCCGGATCACTTTTGGAATGAAGCCTGTATTGCCAGGGCTCACTTCAAATGAAAAAAGGGACCACCCACCGGTGATCCCTTTCCTGAGCCTCCTTTCGGATTTGAACCGAAGACCTGCTCATTACGAATGAGCTGCTCTACCGCTGAGCTAAGGAGGCCTGTACCGCCCACTGCCTTAACGACAGCGGGCGGCAAATGTAAATAGCTCGGGCCGATCCCGAGCAAAAAGATCAGCCCTTGGTGAAGCGGAGGGTGCC